>CAZTFG010000071.1:0-11733 GCA_964612725.1 uncultured Lishizhenia sp.
TGACTCAAACTCCTGAGGTGGTTTCAACGAACAAAGAATCCTTTGATTTTAAAGGGGATATTGAATTTTCTCATGTTTCATTCACCTATTCCAACACGGGGATTCAAGCCTTAAGAGATATAAATTTTAAAGTAGATAAAGGAGAAACGCTGGCAATCATTGGAAAAACCGGTAGCGGAAAATCTACTATTTTGAGTTTGTTAATGCGTCAATTTGACCCCTCGTCTGGAGAAGTAATGGTGGATAGTACAAATTTGAAGTCTATTAATTTGGAGTCGTTCAGAGATCAATCAGGTGTGGTTCCACAAGATGTTTTTTTGTTTTCTGACACAATTAAAAGTAATTTAGAATTTGGTTCGCATGATAATGACGTGTCAATGGATAGATTGGTAGAAGTAACGACTCAAGCGCACGTATACCATAATATACAAGATTTTCCGGATAAATTTGATACGATTTTAGGTGAAAGAGGTGTTAATCTTAGCGGTGGACAAAAGCAGCGTATAAGTATAGCAAGGGCATTGTTGCGTAAACCTAAATTACTTTTACTTGACGATTGTTTATCTGCGGTCGATACAGAAACGGAGGAGACGATCCTAACCAATTTGAAAAAAATGGAGTTAGATCGAACAACAATTATTGTTAGTCATCGAATCTCCTCGGTGCGTAATGCCAACAAAATTGTGGTAATTGAAAATGGAGAGGTAATTGAAACAGGTACGCATGTTTCGTTGATTCAAAAAAATGGAATTTACGCAGAGATGTATGCTAAACAATTAGCGGAGGAAAAGAACTGATTCTCATTTTTAATTCGTTCAGCATTAGGGAAGTAGCGCCCCAAATGATGGTTCCTGCTAAATCAAAACATGGAACATTTTGTAGCGTAATCCCTTGTTCCAATTTGATATTTTTAGAGGTTCGTAGCATGGGATCAACCAATTTCGAAAATGGAAGTAAAATGATGTCATTCACTTCGGAATCATTTGCTTTGAATACCGGTTTTTCATCGTGCAGAAATACAAATGGATGCACGAGATAGTTTGTTACAGGTATATAAACTTGATTCAATCCACCAATATGGATACTTAAGTCAGGACTGATTCCTAATTCTTCCTCGCTTTCTCTTAAGGCTGTGTGGATTAAATTAGAATCACTTTTGTCCATTTTTCCTCCCGGAAAAGCAATTTGTCCTGCATGTTTCCTCATGCTAAACGGACGTTCTATTAAAATAATGTGTGGCTCTTCTTCAAAGAAAATATGTACACCAACAGCACAAGCAATTCCATTATTTTGAAGAGTCCTATTTTGTTGATAAGGTGACATCTCCAGATGCGCCTCACGGTAGTCAAAATTTGTTTCAATTAGTTGAGTTAATTGATGTTTCCACTGGTTTTTAGTGAAATTCATAGAGATATTACTTTTGAAGGTATTTATCTAATGTTATATGGAGGTTTAAGCCCCGCAATTCATTTCCTTTAGCTATGATATTTCCATCTTGATCCATCAAAAATGCGGATGGTATTGAGTTTACGTAATAATCCATAGAAGCTTTTGAATCGCTGTCAATTACATGGTTTTTCCAAATTAACCCATCACTTTTAATGGCGTTTTTCCATTGTACCTTGTCCTTGTCAAGAGAAACACTGAAGACCTCAAAGCCATTGCCGTTGATGAATTTTTTATTCTTATATTTTTGATATGCCTCTACGACTTTGGGATTTTCTTTTCGGCAAGGGCCACACCAGGAAGCCCAAAAATCGATTAGAACTAATTTTCCTTTTAGTGAGGATAAGTGAATTTTTTTTCCACTTGGGTTTTCTAATTCAATTTCTGCAGCTGGTTCTCCTGCTGAAGAGATACTTGACTTAGTTTCTGCCGTTGATTTGCAGGAAAATAAAATGAAAAATAAGATGAAATAGAAAAGTTTCATTAGCCTATTCTTCGGATATCTGCCCCAATATTATTGAGCCTCAATTCAATATCTTGATAACCACGATCGATTTGCTCAATATTATGAATAACGCTTTTCCCTTGGGCAGAAAGTGCCGCAATTAAAAGAGAAACTCCAGCTCTAATATCCGGTGAGGTCATTTGAATTCCTCTTAATGGAAACTCCCTATTTAAACCAATAACCGTAGCTCTATGTGGATCACACAAAATAATTTGAGCCCCCATATCAATTAATTTATCTACGAAAAATAAGCGTGATTCAAACATTTTTTGGTGAATCAACACGGAACCCTTGGCTTGCGTTGCTACTACCAAAATGATAGATAATAAATCGGGTGTAAAACCAGGCCATGGTGCATCGTAAATAGTAAGAATAGAACCATCAATAAATGTTTCTATTTCATAATTTTCTTGAGCAGGAACAAAAATATCATCCCCTCTTTTTTCAAGTTTTATTCCTAAACGTCGAAATACGTTGGGTATAATTCCTAAGTTCTCCCAACTTACATCTTTTATGGTGATCTCGGATTGCGTCATAGCTGCTAATCCGATAAAACTACCGATTTCAATCATGTCCGGTAAAATACGGTGGAAACAACCGTTTAATTCTTTAACACCTTCAATATGCAATAAGTTAGAACCAATTCCTTCAATCTTCGCTCCCATGGCATTCAACATGCGACACAATTGTTGAATATAAGGTTCACACGCAGCGTTATAAAAGGTTGTTTTTCCTTCTGCCATCACAGCTGCCATTAAGATATTAGCTGTACCGGTAACGGAAGCCTCGTCTAAATGTATGTAGGTTCCTTTTAATTTCTTTGCTTCAATTGAGTAAAAATGATCACCTGCATCGTAATTAAACTTTGCACCTAAAATGGTAAAACCTTCAAAATGGGTGTCTAATCGTCGTCTTCCTATTTTATCTCCCCCTGGTTTTGGTATGAAACCTTTTCCAAATCGAGCAAGAAGGGGACCTACAATCATGATTGAACCTCGGAGTGCGGAAGCTCTATTTTTAAAATCTTCAGTTTCGAGGTACGCTAAATCAATTTCTTTGGCTTGAAAACTATAGGTTCCTTTTTCTATTTTTTCAATTTTAACTCCCATGGTTTGGAGCAAATTGATTAGTTTGTTAACATCAACAATGTCTGGAATGTTGGAAATTGTAACTTTTTCAGCCGTTAAAAGCGGAGCGCATAATACTTGAAGTGCTTCGTTTTTTGCTCCTTGAGGTATTAATTCACCTTTTAATTTTTTACCTCCGTGTATTTCAAATGATGCAGACATATCAAATCTTTTTGAATTTCTTTTTTTGCTTTTGCTTGTATGCGTTGTTTTTGTTGTTGTTATTGGTCATTCTTTTTTGACCATTATTCATACCCATGGATCGCAACAACGTATTGGTACTGGTTAATTCGTCCGGATTTTCTAATACTAATTCACCACGTGATAACTCTTTTAAATTTTCAGCAATCACATGATTTTCAACCGCGTCATTGTTATGTGAGAGATACAGTTTTTTCATGAAATTAGACATGCTTGTTTTCAAGAATTCCTTTTCCTCCGGTGATTTAGTTTCTTTGGCAGTCGCTAGAATTTTTTCCGTGTATTTTCCGTAATGGCCATATTTTATTGAGTTTTTTGGATACTCTAATAAATTTGGTTTTTCTTTTAGCTTTTCAAGTTTTGGAATTTCATACGGTGAATCAACATCTAATTGAAAATCAGACATTAAGAAAAGATGTGTCCATAATTTATGTCTAAAATCATCCACATCTCGCAAATGAGGATTTAATTGTCCCATAACTTCAATGATTGCTTGAGCAGCCCGATTTCTTTCATCACGGTTTTCAATTTTCATTGCAAATGAGATCATATTTTGAACATTTCTCCCATATTCTGGAAGAAGCATCTTATCTCTTGTCGTATTGTATTCCATTTTTAATTTTCTAAATGCTTTGAAAGCGCATTGTCATAAAGGTTTCTAGCTTCTGTAATAAAGCCAAAATGTTCACCGTCAATTTGAAGTTTTCCTTTGGTTACATGACCTAATAAAGTGAAACTTACTGACGAAGATACCATAAATTCAATAAACTCGTCTTCTTTTTCCTCAGAAACAGTAATTACGACTCTTCCTTGTCCCTCGCCAAAAAGAAATGCATCCGTTCTAATTTCTGCGTCTGTTTCAATATCAAAGCCTAGTTCGCGCGGAAATGACATTTCAACTAACGTGGTAAATAAACCTCCATCTGAAACGTCGTGCGCCGCATTAATATATTCATTTTCAATTAATCCGGCAATCGCTTGATGTAATTCATATTCCTTCTCCAAGTCAAAATATGGAGCGGGTGAAGCCGTGATTCCATGATGACTAACCAAATATTCAGAAGAAGCTATGTCGTTTGTACATTCACCAATTAAAAAGATTAAATCTCCTTTTTGCTTGAAATCCAATGACATGACTTTGTTTTTATCTTGCACAATACCAATCATTCCAATTGTTGGAGTTGGAAAAACAGGTACCTCAACGCCATTGGAAACCGTTTGGTTATAGAAAGAAACATTTCCTCCTGTGACTGGAGTGCCATACTTCAAACAAGCAGTTGACATTCCTTTTATTGCACCCACAAACTGCCAATAAGATTCTGGATTGTATGGGTTTCCGAAATTCAAACAATTGGTAATTGCACTTGGGATACCTCCTGAACACACAATGTTTCGTGCAGCTTCAGATACGGCTATCATTGTTCCCACTTCTGGATCAGCATGAACGTAACGCGAATTACAATCAACCGTCATTGCAAGGGCTTTTTCTGTGCCTTTTACATTCACTATTCCAGCGTCACTTGGGTTGTTTGTCGTCATGTTCTTGGTACCTACCATCGAATCATATTGCTCGTACACCCATTTTTTAGATGCAATATTGGGACGCTGAATGAGTTGATAGGCAATTTCCTTCAAGTTTGTTGGTTCTACTATTGAATCAACTGCGAATTTTTTATATTCCTGAAAGTAAGCGGGTTCTTTAAATTCTCTTTCATACTGAGGGGCTCCTCCACCCAATACCAATGATTCGGCTGGAACATCACCGACCAATTCATTATTCATGTAATATCGAATTCTACCGGTATCCGTTACAACGCCAATTTCTTCTGCGTTTAAATCCCATTTATCGAATATTTTTTTGACAATTTCTTCTTTCCCTTTTTGAACTACTACCAACATACGCTCTTGTGACTCAGAAAGTAATATTTCGTATGGAAGCATATTTTCTTGGCGAGTTGGAACCCGATCTAAATGAATTTCCATGCCTACGTTTCCTGCAGCACTCATCTCACAAGTGGAACATGTTATTCCGGCTGCACCCATATCTTGCATTCCTACTATAGCATCCGTATTTGCTAATTCCATCGTAGCTTCCAGTAGTAATTTCTCCATGAATGGGTCGCCCACTTGAACAGATGGTAAATCATTTGCCGAATCTTCTGTAATATCTTTCGACGCAAACGCAGCACCTGCAATTCCATCTTTACCCGTTGAAGAACCAACGATAAAAACAGGATTACCTGGACCTTTAGCCGTAGCTGAAATTATTTTTTTCGTGTCTATTAATCCTGCGGAAAATGCATTAACAAGAGGATTTGTGTTGAAGGATTCATCAAAAAATACTTCACCACCCACAATTGGAATACCGAAAGCATTTCCATAATCACCGATTCCTTTCACAACTCCTCTAACCAGCCACTTTGTGCGAGCCGATTCAATGTTTCCAAAACGAAGAGAGTTTAATTGGGCGATTGGTCGGGCACCCATAGTAAAAATATCACGATTGATTCCCCCAACTCCAGTAGCAGCCCCTTGATAGGGCTCCAGAGCACTAGGATGATTGTGTGATTCAATTTTAAATACACACCCCAAGCCATCTCCAATATCAACGATTCCAGCATTTTCTTCCCCTGCTTTCACCAACATATGAGGACCATCTTTTGGTAGTTTTTTCAGGTACAATATTGAATTTTTGTAAGAGCAATGCTCCGACCACATAACCGAATACACTGCGGTTTCGGTGAAGTTAGGCGTTCGACCAAGGATTTCTTTGATCATTTCAAATTCATCTGCCCTCAAGCCTAAGTCAATTGCTTGTTCTAGCGTTGCTTCTTGTTGTATTGTCTGTTGCATAATTAATCGTGAACAACAAAAGTAATCAATATCATGTTGTTGCGCATCGAATCAAAATAGATAATTCAACAAATTAATAACAACTTAATTTTAAATTGTGTGAATAAGTGTGGATCGAATGGATTGATCAATATTTTGTGTGGTTGGAATGAAGGTTCATTGAGTCAATTAAGTCATTTTCTTACCCACTAGACAGATAAATTGTATCTTTGCTTTTCATGATTCTACAACGAATTAAAAATATGAAAGGGAGTGACTTTATTCGGTCGCTCACTGTTTTAATGACAGGTACGCTCATTGCTCAATTTGTTGGTTATGCCTTAGCACCTATTATTTCAAGGCAATTTTCTCCTGCTGAAATGGGTGAGTTTGGTATGTTTCAGCGCTGGGTGGTACTTGGCGCAACCATTGCTACAGCCCGGTATGAATTTTCATTGCCATTGCCTAAACGAGATGAACATTCGTTTCAACTCTACCGCTTGGCTTTATATACCACGTTTGTAACGTTAGCAATTACCTTTTTAGGATTTATCATTTATGGAATTGCGATTGAAAAAGCGCTTGATTTTGGTGTTTGGTCCGTGTTACTGGTTTGTTCAATAGCGGGATTAGTATTTTTTAATTTGGGAACAAATTGGGCTATAAGACACAAACACTTTAAACAGATTTCGATATCGAAAATGACTAATTCGTTAGGACTAAATGTTTCGCGTGTGGTAGCTGGTTTTTTTCATTTGGGCAAGTGGGGATTGATTCTGTCTTTTTTATTGAGTTTGATAATTGGCGCAGCTCATTTTGTGAAGGATTTTTTACATTGGAACAAGAAGCCAAGAACGACAATGTCTCGAAAAAAAATGGTGAGTTTAGCCAAAACATACAAAGATTTTCCGCTTATTAATCTTCCTCATGCCTTATCAGATAACCTAAGAGAGGTGTTGGTTGCGCTTATCTTAATTGAAGTGTTTACCGAGCAAATTTTTGGTTCCTACGATCATACATTCCGAATGCTACGACTTCCTGTGATGATTATCGGAGCATCCATTTCCCAAATATTATTCAATCGAATTTCATCGTTTCGACTTGAAAAAAAAATGTTGATGCCGACTGTAAGTAAGGTGTTTTTAACCTTACTGCTCCTTTCGTTGATTCCTTTTTCCGTGATCTATTTATTTGGTCAACCACTTTTTGTATTTGTTTTTGGTGATCAATGGCTCGAATCGGGGAAGTTATCGGAAATTATGGCTCCTTGGTTAATGTTGAATTTTGTTAGTTCTCCGTTAACAATCATACCTTTAGTGTTAGAAAAGCAACGAACATTTTTTATTATTAGCATAACCGGTTCTATTCTTCAAGTTGTCGGATTTTTACTTTTGCCTCATTTTTTTCAAGGTAATCAGGAAGGAATGTATACAGTTTTTGAATGGGTAACCTGGTCGCAGGTATTGATTACCATTTTGACTATAGCGTATATTTTTTCCATTATTCAAAAAGAAGATCGTAAAAATGCAGCCCACTAAAAAAAGCTTGGTAATCGTTTGTGCTCAGTTTTATCCTGTGAAGCACATTGCGGCATTTCGAATGAATGCATTGGTCAAATATTGGGATAGAGAAAATTTCGATATTTCCGTGTATTGTTATGGCGATAAAGAGTCACAATTTGAATATGAGGGGGCGAAGGTTCATGTTGTTACAGGATCTGCATCGATAAAATTAAGGCAGCAACAACCAGGAATGCCCAAATGGAAACATAAATTGTATTCATTGAATAATCGGATTGTCCGTTATTTATCTAAAAATGATTTTCCAGGTTGGTCAAAAAATGTGCTTCGTGTAATATCACAAAATCAAGAAGATATTTCCGTATTATTGACCTCTTTTTCTCCGGTAGATGCTCATATTGTGGGCTTAGAATTAAAAAGGCATTTTCCTTCCTGTTATTGGGTGGCAGACATGCGGGATGAAATGAGTATGAATCAAATGCTGAATGAAAGCGACCAAACCTATTACAAAAAGATAGAAGATCAAATTAGTCGACATGCTGATTTGGTTACGGCAGTAAGTAAACCAATTTTAGATGGATTTCAATCAATTTTCAAATCAACTACCTGTCAGTTTTTGGAGGTTAGAAATGGATTTGATCATGAGTTAGCTCCAAAAAATGTTCACAATGAATTTTTTACGATGGTGTATGCCGGTACATTTTATGGTAAGCGAAAACCAGATGTGTTTTTTAAGGCATTGCTGGAGCTTAAGCATAAAAATGAATTGCCGAATAATTTCAAAATCCAATTTATTGGAACCCATTACAATTTTTCTATTCCAACCGAATTTTTGTCACACGTTCAATTTATACCTCAAATTTCCAATGAAGAAGTAATAGGATATTTGTCGGCCTCAGATTGTCAATTGCTTATTCATCCTCCTTCCGCTGCAAAAGGAATATTTACAGGTAAAATTTTTGATTATTTATCGGTTGAACGACCGATTTTAGCTCTTGTTGATCCCACCGATGTGGCGGCTGAACTCATTGAATCATGTTCTGCAGGATTTATCGCAGACTTCAATTCGATTCAAGAAATTACATCTGGAATTAGGAAATGCATGCAGGTGTGGAAAGGGGAGGAGTCTCTATCCTATAATCACATTGAAATTCAATCCCTGCATCGAAAACACCAAGTTCAAAAATTACTTACCTTTGTTCGTGCAAATCTTTAAAAATCGGTTGTCATTTTTGATGAATAGTAAAACTCAGCGGGTTGCCGCTCAATTATTTCTTTTGTGGTGGTTAACCATGCCATTTCAATCCAAAATGGTTGGAATTTCCTTAGGACCTCTTACCATTTATCCCAATTTGATTTTATCCTTAATTCTTGCACCAAGCGTATTTCTTTGTTTTGGAAAAATGCATCGATTTTCTAAAATGTTATTATTCTTTTTAATTGGATGGGTTTTGTATGGATGTCTTTTCGGGACTATGGTTGGATGGAATGCAGCGTCAATTTTTGATGTTCGAAATTTAATCTTACAGGTGCTTTTTGCCTTTGTTTTAGTTGGGATGTTCCATTTTTTAGGAAAAGACAAATTCATGGGTCAGGTAAAGATTGGTTTAAAGTCAATGTTACTTGTCTTTTTTGTGGTAGGATTTATAGAGTTTTTAACCGGAATCCATTTTGCTGGGGATAAAACACTTGAGTTAATCACCTTACCGGTTGGGAATAATTTCTATGCCCCCATGTTTATTTTTGATAATCAGAATACTTTTTTAACCTATATCATAGGAACGAATTTATTATTGATGGTCCTTGATTCTTCGTGGATAGAAAATAAATGGAAACTAGGCATGGTTTGGATAGGTATTTTTCTTTTTGCTGTCTATGCTGATTCAAATTTTGCCAAATGGATCGTTTATTTAAATGTAGGTTTGATCGCAATTCAATATTGTGTGGAGCAATTCAATAAAAAAAAGCTACTCATTGGTGGTTTGTTGATCACAATGCTGCTGCTCACATTTTATCAAAACCCCTTGTTTTATGGCCCTTTGTTAGAAAATTCGGCGTCATATCGAATCAATACCTTAACCTTCCTTGAATCTGACTCTAAAGGATATACCATAACGCCTGCTCGTGAGAAGCTAAGTACTCAAGAACAGAAAAAGGTAATTGGGTATATGGATTCACTACATAAAAATAACCCCGAAAAATCGGTGAATGTGCGAAAACAAATGATTTTGTTGGGGGCTCAATTAATTAAAGAGAAGCCACTCACGGGGGTAGGTCCGGGAGGATATGCAACTGCATCTGTAGTTAAAAACAAGGAATTTCACATGGGTACTCAACGATCTCCGCACAATTTCCCCCTCGAGATTATTAGTCAATATGGGTTAATTGGATGGATTTATTTTGGTTTTTTTGGATTTGTTTGCATTTCACTTGTTCGAACAAGTAACTCTTTTTTCAGTTTCGAAAATGGTTATTTTTACGTAGTGTTGTGTAGCTTGTTTTTTATCTGGATGATGCCTTCCTCGTTTTTATTACTGGAGATTCATCGACTCATTTTACCTCTTTTTTTATTGGTACTGCTTGCACGAAAAAATGAATTGAACAATGGGTAGAAAAACGATTTTAATTACCGGATTACCCATTTTTGCAAAAAAAATGAGGGATGATTTAGCTTCTTTTGATTCGGAAAATCGCTATGTTGTGCTGAATACCTATTATTCAAAATGGGATAAAATTCGTTTTCTCTGTTGGTTGCCTTTTGCCTCGTTGGTGATTTCCTTTAATGGAGTTTCCGATAGAAGTCAATCGTTGGATTGGGTTGTCCGATTTCGTAAAAAATTAATCCTACAATGGATGGGGACAGATGCATTGTTAGCCATGGAAAGACAAAAGAAGGGAATTATTTTTCGAAAATACATTGATTATGCTACCCATTTTGTGGATTCACCTTGGCAACAAGAAGAAGTTAAAAGTTTAGGGGTTGATATTCACATTGTTCCTTTTAAATATGGGCGTGAAATTGATCCAGTGAAAAAATACCAATCCATTCATGTTTTGACTTATGTAGCAAATAGTCGTAAGGTTTTTTATGGCTGGGAATCCATTAAAGTAGCGGCACAAGCCTTTCCTGAAATAGAATTTAGAGTGGTTGGAATGGAAACTGATGAAGCTACCTTTCCTAGTAATATTAGGTTAATGGGGTGGTTGGATGCACAGAACATGGCGGAAGAGTTGAGAAATGCTCCCATTTTTCTTCGCATGACAGAGCATGACGGATTTTCAGTTTCGGTAATTGAAGCTTTATCTGTGGGTGCTGAAGTTGTTTGGACACATCCTTCTGAATGCATTCATTATGTTCGGAATGATGAGGAAATGAACCATAAATTAGCGGAGGTAATTAAACTCATTGAAGCTAGAAATGGTATCCCGAATAATGAAACGATTGAATTTTGTAATAAGACGTATAATCGTCGCCAATTGATGGTTACTTATTTAGATGAGTTACAGAAAATTTTGACAGCATGAAAATTTGTTATTTCGCAGACGGACAAAGCATTCATACTCAAAAATGGTGTACACATTTCGCCAAGTTAGGACATGAGGTTCATTTACTGACCTTTCGTGATTGTCGAATTGATAACGTACATGTTCATTTTTTAAATATCGGAACCATTGCTTCTGCGGGTGGAAATTGGAGAACCCTTTTAACTTTTCGATTGATTCAACGAATACTAAGGAAAATGAAGCCCGATGTGTTTCATGCACAGTATGCAACAAGTTATGGTATTACCGGGGCGTTAGTCAATTATCATCCATTTATCATTTCAGGTTGGGGTTCTGATATTTTAATTAGTCCAAATTCATCCAAGGTGCTACGATTTTTGTTGAAACGGGCTTTTCGAAGAGCTGATGCCATAACGGTGGTGGCCAAACACATGGTTCAATCCGTGTGCGATTTAGGCGTGAAACCAGAAAAAATACAGGTAATCACTCATGGAATAAACACGACTCTTTTTTATGATCAGCAGTTAAAGAAGCACGATGATTTCACCCTCATTTGTACACGAAATTTAGAGCCTTTGTACAACCATATTCAATTGAT
>CAZTFG010000072.1:0-6973 GCA_964612725.1 uncultured Lishizhenia sp.
AGCTCCACGCATTCGAACTCTACAGGAAACTGGAGAAAATAAAGTGGGAGAAAGTTACGAAGATGCATTTACAGCAATTGTCAACTACTGTATAATGGCGGTTATACAAGTTAGATTAGGTGCTGAAATAAAGGATGATTTATCTGCTTCTGAAGCCCTAGAATGGTATGATAAAATTGCCAAAGAAGCATTTGAACTTATGGAAAACAAAAACCATGACTATGGAGAGGCTTGGAGAGATATGCGCGTCAGCTCCTTGACAGATTTAATTTTAACCAAAGTATTACGCATCAAGCAAATTGAGGATAATCAAGGAAAAACAATCGTCAGTGAAGGTATCGAAGGAAACTATTTCGACATGTTGAATTATTCTGTTTTTGCGCTTATCCACTTAGGGTAATTTGTTAATGAACTGTTAAGCATTCTCAATAAATAATTTTTGCTTGTATTTTCGTTTAAATCAAATTTTGAATTATGGCACTTATGAAACGTTATTTACCTTGGATATTTAGGATAGTTTTATCTATATTATTTTTGTTGTCAGCGGCCGCAAAACTATACCCCTCACCTACCTTTGGTATTACCATGTTTGAAATCAAACAGTTGCTTCCATTAGGTTTTGATGCTTGTTTTGCTCCTTATTTTTCTCGATTTATTATTGGTGCAGAAATTTCATTGGGATTAGCTCTACTACAACCTCACTTTTTAAAATCAATTGTCATTCCGATTAGCACATTATTACTTGCTATTTTTGTTGGCCACCTGACATATGAAGTCATCTCAACAGGAAATGAAGGAAATTGTGGCTGTTTTGGCGCTTTAATTCCGATGACTCCGGTTGAAGCGATTATCAAAAATCTCTTGGCGATTGGCATGCTCGTGTTTTTGTATTTTACGACTTCTGACAAAGAAAAAGGAACAAACAACTTTTTCATTTTGGCCACATTATTTCTTGGCTCCACCCTTTTTATGTTTGGACTAACACCTATAGAAAAATGTGAAACTCAAAAAACAGTTGCCTCACAACCTGTTATAATCGAAGCAGAAAACCCTGAAGAATCAACCACAAATGTTGGATTATCGCCTGAAAATGGAACATTAAATCCATCAGACACCCTTCCTAAAACAAAAGTTAACCCAGGACCTAAAAAAGTAACTTCTGCTTTTAGTCAACTCGTTCCTGGTATTGATGAAGGAAAGAAAATTTTATGCTTTTTTGCTCCAGGTTGTGATCATTGTCAAGCAGCAGCAAAGTCGCTAGCACAATTAAGTAAAACTATTCCCGATTTCCCTAAAATTCATATCATTTTCATGGATGAGGAAACAGAAAAAATACCCGAATTTTTTAAAATTGCAGGAAAATCATTTAATCACCAAATTTTGGGAATTGCTAAATTCTATAACACGCTTGGCTCTTCTAAGGATACTCCAGGTGTGGCATTAATGTGGAATGGTAACATTATCAAGTTCTATGATGGCACCAATTCAAATCAATACGAAGCAGCAAAAATAAAAGCAGAACTTGCTAAAATGAAGTGATTTAACTTGGGCTTTTTTAATCATCCAAAAGATTTTTAGAAAATAGTACCTTTGATGAAAATTTCATTTACATGAGACTCTCTTTATTTCTGATTTTCATACCAACTCTTATTATGGCACAAACAATGCAGCCAACAGCTTTTAAGCAGCCAAAAAAACTAACTGCTCATAATCACACACGTATTGATGATTATTATTGGATGAATGAACGCGATACCAAACCGGTCCTTGATCATCTAGCAATTGAAAATAAATTTGCCCAAGATTATTTCGCTCCGTTAAATGGATTAGTTGATGGGTTAATGAAAGAATTCGATGAAAGAATCAATCCAAATGAAATTTCAGCTCCCTTTATATTAAATGGCAAAACATATCAAGTAAAGAACATTGAAGGAAAGGATTATCAGCAAATTCTATCCATTGAAAATGAAAAAACTACTTTGTTCTTTGATGAAAACGAACGAGCTAAAGGAAAATCATTTTATGAATTAAGTGATTGGTCTCCGTCCCCAAATAATGAACTATTAGCATTGAGTGAGGATTTTATTGGAAGAAGAAAATATACCATTTCTTTTCGGTCCAATAAAACAAATAAATTTTTAAAGGATCAAATTAAAGATGCTAGTGGTGGAGTCGTTTGGGCGAATGATAATAAAACTGTTTTCTATGTACGAAAAGACCCGCAAACACTCAGAGAATTTCAAATTTTCCGTCACGTTTTAGGCAGTGACGCTAAAAATGATGTTCTTGTTTACGAAGAAAAGGATGATAAATTTAGTATTGGTATTGGAAAAACAATTACCGACAAGTTTTTGGTGATTTATGCGTATAGTTCTACAACCTCCGAAATGCAATTAATTGATGCCAATAATCCGACTGAAAACCCTATCGTATTTCTGAAAAGAGAACCCGGACATTTATATGAAATTGCTCATCATGAAAACGGTTTTTATGTGCTTTCAAATAAAAATGCAAGCAATAAAAAAATCCTTTTCACCAATTCAATTCCAGTAAATATTGAAAGTTGTTTGGAAGTTCAGAAGCATAATGAAAGTACTTTATTAGAAGGAATTGCCATTTTTAGGAATTATCTTTTGATTGAAGAACGGACAAATGGATTATTGAAAATTAAATTAGTAAACCTTACAACAAAAAAGGAAAGTTACATTTCCATGGAAGAGGAAACGTATTATTTAGGACTAGGTCTTAATGATGATTACGATGCTGATGAAATTTTCTATTCATACAATTCGATGACAACTCCTTCCACCGTTTTCAAATACAACATGAATACTGGGAATAAAACGATTTGGCACCGTAAAGAATTATTGGACAAAACTTTTCGACCTGAGGATTATACTTCTCAACGCGTTTGGGCAATTGCCAACGATGGCACAAAAATTCCGGTTAGCATAGTTTATAAAAAAGGAATCGACCTTGCTTCAGCTCCCTGCCTGCTATATGGATATGGATCATATGGTTACACCATTCCGGATGTTTTTAGTGCTACACGTCTTAGTTTATTAAACAGAGGATTTGTTTTTGCATCTGCACACATTAGAGGAAGTAAATACATGGGTGAAGCCTGGTATGAAAACGGTAAGTTTTTAAAGAAGGTTAATACGTTTACTGATTTTATTAATGCTGCAGAATTTTTGGGTAACATGGGATACTGCGATAAGACTAAAATTTTTGCTCAAGGTGGAAGTGCTGGTGGATTGCTTATGGGTGCAGTAACCAATATGGCTCCCTATTTGTGGAAAGGTATAATCTCCCAGGTACCTTTTGTGGATGTAGTCACTACCATGTCTGATGAATCAATTCCGTTAACTACCGGTGAATATGAAGAATGGGGTAATCCTGCTGATGTGGAATATTACCAGTATTTGCTGAAATATTCGCCCTACGACAACATTCATCGCATGAATTATCCTGCTATGTATATCACAACAGGTTACCATGATTCTCAAGTGCAATATTGGGAACCAATGAAATACGTTGCAAAACTGAGAGAACTACGAACAAACAATGCTCCTTTAATTTTTGATTGCAATATGGACGCAGGACATGGAGGTGGATCAGGAAGAACGAATGAACGATTAGAAGTTGCCAAAGTTTATGCATTTATCCTTGGACTGGAAGGTATTACTAAGTAGTTGTTTCCTAACGTGTTGGTCGTTTTGTCAAACCAATATCGATAGCACGAATAAAATCGAAGACTTCAAGCGCAATCTGGTTGTTTATAGTGACTTAGGATTCAATTCAGCCCCATTTTCAATCAGTTATCCTTTTTCAAAGGAAATTGCTACATTGAATTACAAAAACAATTTCAAAACTTTTTTGGGTCTTGGCGTGGCGTATCGTTGGTTTTCATTGCGTGTTGGATTCCCTATTTTATCAAGCTTTCGTCCAACCAACAAATATGGTTCAACCAAACAATTTAATTTTGGGTTTGACTTTTCTATTTTAAAAACCTATTACGATCTTGAATTTAAATATTTGGAAGGATATTCCCTCCAAAAGGCTAATCGCTGGGATTCTAACATGTCTCCAAACGACATTCAACCCTACCTTGTTTCATTTAATTTGGCACTAAACGGCTGGTATTTTCACGATAAAAACTTTAAAATGAATGCCTTGCTCGGAAAGCGTGCACATTATACTCGAGAAGTACATACTTGGTATATTAAAAGCACCATCAATTTTTTTGGTCTTGATAATGGAAGCAATCCCTTAATTCCTGTTCAACTGCAAGATGGTAACAATTCAAAAACCCAACTAAATAATGTCAAATCATTTGATTTTGGATTAATACCGGGATATGCTTATGTAAATCGAATAAACAATTGGCAATTTGCAGGATGGCTTGGTTTTGGCCCGGTAATTCAATCAAAAACATACTCATATTCCTCTAACACACGCGCGTTTTTAGGATTGGCTCCAAGGTATGATGTTCGGCTCATTTTTGGTCATTCAAAACCAACCTATTTTATCTTTCTAGTGACTGATTTCGATAACAAATCGATTCGATTTTCTGAATTACTATTTCGACAGTATTTTTATAGCGTAAAATTGGTGGGGGGATATCGATTTCCGTCTAAAGTTAAAATGAAAAAGGAATCTTTTTGGAAAAGATTCAAATTATAGCGGTTCAATCCAATTTTTTAAACTTAATTTCGTTACGTATTTATTATTCCTACATGCCGAAGCGTTTTTTAATCATTTTTCTTTTCCTTAGTTATGCCAGTTATGGTCAAAACATAACTATTTCGGGGAATTGTATTGATAAAAAAGGTTCGCCGCTTGGAGATGTTTTTATTCAATTTTCAGGAAAAAAACCTGGTTTCACCCTATCCGATTCGTTAGGTAACTTTCAATTTTCAGCCAGCGCAAATGACACGATAAAATTGATTTTTAAAATTGATGAGGTTATCACCCTTCAATTAATTACAACAAACCAAAACAAAACACTCGCACCCGTTCAATTTAATTTTGTTCAGCAAAAAGAATTCCTGTTGAATAAGGAAAAAGACGATCCATTTGCAATAACCAAATTGCCGACACAAGACGCTAAACTTATGTTCAATACCGAACGATTTCTTACCCTTGTAACCGCGGCTTCGTCTAACAATGAATTGACTAGTAATTATAATGTTCGAGGAGGAAATTTTGATGAAAACTTAGTCTATGTAAATGGAATAAATGTCTATCGTCCTTTTCTCACGAGAAGTGGTCAACAAGAAGGAATGAGTTTTATACATTCAGCGTTGGTTGATGAGGTTCGTTTTTCAGGAGGTGGATTTGAGGCTCAATATGGAGACAAATTAAGTTCGGTACTTGACATAACCTACAAAAAACCAACTTCTTTTAAGGCTTCTGGAGTTGCATCATTGCTGGGGATGGAGTCACATATTGAACAAGAATTGAATAAAAAATTTAATTATTTGATTGGGGCACGTTATCGTTCCAATGCATACTTGCTGAATTCATTACCTACTCAAGGAGCTTATAATCCAATTTTCGCAGATGGGCAATTTTTAATGAATTACGACATTTCAAAAAAACTAACCTGGACCGTTTTGGGACATTTTTCCACTAATCAATATCGTTTTAGTCCCCAAACACAACAGACCGATTTTGGTGTAGCTAATGAAGCCTATACTTTCATGATCTATTTTGATGGTCAAGAACGAACAAGCTTTCAAACGATGATGGGGGGCACTTCTCTTAAATATCGACCAACAAAAAATACAAACCTAGATTTTTATGCAACCGCTTTTAATACAGACGAACGCGAGTATTTTGATATTCAGGGTCAGTATTATATCAACCAATTAGAAAATGATCCATCTAAAGAAGAATATGGTGATTCAATTGCTGTACTTGGTGTTGGTACTTTTTTAAATCATGCACGCAATCGTCTATACGCCACCATTATTAATGTCTATCATGATGGTGAGCATCGATTCAATCCATACAAAAAAGGGGTTTTAAAACTTGAAAACACATTAAAATGGGGAGTTAATTTTCAATTGGATCAATTTAACGATGTATTGAGCGAATGGAAAATGATAGACTCGGCAGGATACAGTTTACCTCAGGCAACACCCAATCAAGTAGAACTTTTTGAAACAATTAAAGGAGCAAATAATTTAAAAGGGCAGCGCTATACTGGTTATTTTCAATGGAATTTTCTGAAATCAAATGGCATTAAAAACTACATCGCAACGGCAACAAAAAAAATTCGAATTAACAACCAAGAAATAAAAACCACCTTCACTGATACGGTTGCGGAATCTGCCACCAGACTTGCCATTGCAATTGGCACCAGAACGGGATTTACTACACTAAACAATGAGTTTTATATAACACCTCGGGCATCCATTCAGTATTTTCCGCGATCTTACATGGTGCTAAAAAACGATGTTGTTAGAAGAAATTTGAGTTATAAATTCTCAACTGGATTATATTATCAACCTCCATTTTATAGAGAGTTCAGGCGGTTTGATGGAACGGTAAATCTTAATGTAAAAGCTCAAAAATCCTTCCACGCTGTATTGGGAACGGAATACTTTTTTCAGATGTGGCAACGGGACAAGCCATTTAAATTTACTGCAGAAGCTTACTACAAGTATATGTGGGACATTAATCCCTATGAAATTGATAATGTGCGCACGAGATATTATGCTACCAATGATGCCAAAGCCATAGCTTATGGGATTGACATGAATGTGCATGGGGAGTTTGTCAATGGAATCGAATCATTTTTTAAATTAGGCTTAATGTCTGTAAAAGAAGATATTGCAGGTGATTCCTACAAAGAATATTACAATGCTGCAGGCGAAAAAATTCTTTTCGGCTATTCAGAAGATCAGGTTGTAGTTGATTCAGCCACTTTTTATCCCGGATTTATTCCTCGTCCTACCGATCAATT
>CAZTFG010000072.1:7073-11592 GCA_964612725.1 uncultured Lishizhenia sp.
CAGTGGATACAAGATGTCAACGGTGTTTATTTTTCCGTACCAAACTATTTAACACAACGACGCATTAACCTAAAATTTATCGTGCGATTAAATTAAACCTTCCATTCAATTTTGAACTAATATGATAGAAGTTAAAGACCTTCGTAAGGAGTTTCCATTAAGTAAGCAACAAAAAGCTGAAATCCAAACTACTGAAAAAGTTTCAGTTGCTGTTGACTCCATTTCATTTACATGCCAACCCGGAAAAGTATTTTCATTGCTCGGACCAAATGGAGCAGGAAAAACTACCACCCTTAGAATGCTTGCAACCATTTTCAATCCAACTTCAGGAACGATTTCCATTTGCGGGCATGATTCGGTAAAAGAATCAGAATTGGTGCGTAAAAAAATTGGCTTTTTAACTGGGTCAACGGGATTGTATGGTAGACTAACGCCTAATGAACTTATCACCTATTTTGGAGATTTGTATGGCGTTTCAAAAGCTGATCAAGCAATCCGTAAAGAAAAACTGTATGATTTATTGGATATGCACGATTTTCAAAACAAACGGATTGCGAAGTTAAGTACCGGAATGAAACAAAAAGTTTCTATCTGCCGCACCATGATACATGATCCACAAGTCGTTATTTTTGATGAACCAACCAGCGGATTGGATGTAATCACTGCTGAAAATATCATAGAATTAATTCGCGATTGCAAGACACAAGGAAAAACAGTGATTTTTTCGAGTCACATTATGAGTGAGGTTGATCTTTTGTGCGATGATTTGGCAATCATTAATAAAGGCAAATTACTTTATCAAGGCACAATGGACGCATTCAGGACAAATATGGAAGAAACCAATTTGACAGCTGAATTTATTAGAATTATTAGGAATTCATAAACTATTTAACATGATTTTCACTATTTTTAAAAAAGAACTAAAGGAAACATTACGTGATCGAAGAACGATACTCATGATGATTGTTATTCCCGTTTTATTAATTCCTGTTATATTAAATGTTTCAGTTGGCATTATGTCTAGTGTTGAAAAGGAAGCATCAGCCAAAGAACTAAGAATTGGAATATTAGGGAAGAAAACTTGCTTTGTTGGAAAAGAATTGGAGGGTATACCAAGCACTTTTGGGAAGAAAAAAATACGCTATTATTCTGATTCAATCGCCATGCAAAAGGATTTACAGCAAGACAGCCTAGATTTAGCGGTTATGGAAGATCCTTCTTTATTCGAAAAATTCCAATCAAAAACCCCGGCAACCATTTTGTGGTATTTCAAAGGAACTGAAATGGGAATGGAGGAACGTGCGAAAGGATATATGCAATACCTGGAAAATAAAACCCAACAACAGCGTTACCTTGAAATGAAAATCGATGGATCACAAATTAAACCATTAGTTCCCGTTTATAAAAATATGGCTTCCGATAAAGAAATGATCGGAAAATTAGCAGGAGGATTTTTACCATATATTTTTATCGCATTTGGTTTTATGGGTTGTATGTATCCTGCCATTGATTTGTTTACAGGAGAAAAGGAACGTGGGACAATCGAAACGATGCTTGTTGTACCGGTTGCGCGATGGAAAATTCTATTTGGAAAAATGGGTGTGGTTATTTTATCCGGGCTACTTGCTTCCAGCTTCTCCCTTCTTGGTTTATATATTTCTTTAAATTACTCGGATGTAATTCAAGTTCCAGAAATCAAGGAAGTAATTCAATCCATTTTAACGGTTAAATTTATTCTGATTCTCTTTTTGCTTCTCATTCCCCTTACTGTATTTTTTGCCGGAGTATTAATCCCATTGGCGATTTATGCAAAATCATTCAAAGAAGCACAAAGTATAATTACACCACTCAACCTTGTAATGATTTTACCCGCTATGTTGGCCAGTTTTATACCGGGTTTTGAACTCAACTATGCCACGGCTTGTATACCTGTAATCAATGTAGTGTTGGCTTCTAAAGAACTAATCGCCGGCACATTAGACATGGGTATGCTGTCTGTTAGTTTTCTTGTGATGGCTATTTTTGCTGGTTCATCTGTATTTCTTTCCAATTACCAATTTGGCAAGGAATCGAATGTGAGTAACTGATTTTTCATAAAATGGAAATTTATCATGTATAGTTTATAAAATTTCATTAATATCAAATAACACAGCTTAAAAACATACAATAAATTCCAATTTTTATAAAAGGAAAAGAAATCTATTGGCATGTACTTTTGAAGAAATTCAAAATATGCGATTTAGCTGGTTTTTTCTTAGTGTTACTATTTTTTTTTCCTGCAGTTCCAATCGTGAATCAACAAAACCCAGCAGACAAACAATTGTAAATACGGTTTACTCAAGTGTGATTGTTGAACCAGTTAATTTATACAAGGTAAATTCAACATTATCTGGGAACATTGAGGAAATATTAGTGCAAGAAGGTGATTTAGTTAAAAAAGGAGACATTCTATTTTTATTAACGAATAATATTAATCGCCTGAACCAGCAAAATGCGCGATTGAATTACCAATATTTGGTAGACTCTTATCAAGGTAAAAATAATGCATTGGAGGAATTAAAACTTTCTTATCTCTCCGCCAAAATGACCTTGCAAAATGATTCCACAAATGCCGTACGTTTTCAGTCACTTTATTCACAGAATGCTTGTTCGCGCATTGAATTGGAAAAAGTCAATCTAGCCTTTCGTCTTTCCCAAACTCATTTAAAATCTATACAGCAAAGTATTCGAAGAAAAGAAAGTGAGCTAAAAAATCAGGTTGGTCAGTCAGGAAACAACTTACAAATTTCGGCGCTAAAAACCTCAGACGGAATTATTACTTCAAACATTGATGGTAAACTCTTTCAACTATTTAAGGAAAAAGGAGAGTATGTTTCCCTGCAAGAATCAATCGCCATTTTAGGAGACAAAAATCATTTCATTCTAAAAATGCTTATCGATGAAGTTGATATTCCCACTATCAAAGTTGGTCAACAAGTTTGGGTAGAACTTGAAGCTTATAAAGGAAAAGTATACGAAGCTAAGGTTACTAAAATAGCTCCCAAAATGAATGAAAAAACACAAACATTTGAGTTAGAAGCTCAATTCATCACCCTCCCACCCAAATTATATATGGGTCTAACCGGAGAAGGTAACATTGTGATTCAATCCAAGAAAAAAGCGTTGGTCATTCCAAGAGAATACCTTCAGGCGGGAAATAAAGTTGAGACTGAAAAAGGTTTAATTCCTGTTAAAATTGGTCTAGCAAACTGGGATATAGTAGAAATTCTATCGGGTATAAATGAAAATACACGAATTTATAAACCCCAATGAAATTAGGCTTACTATTATCCATTTCAAAAACACATCTTTTTGCACGTAAAAAGCAAACCATCATTGCTGCTCTTGGGGTTACATTTGGAATTGGCACTTATATTATCATGATGAGTTTTATGAATGGGTTGAACGGTTTATTAGATGGGTTGATTTTAAATAGAACGCCACATGTTCATATTTTTAATGAGGTGAAACCAACCTCCAAACAACCCATCAATTATATTTTGTCCTATAACCAAACGGCCAACATGGTACAATCCATCAAGCCGAAAAGTAAACCAATTAAAATACACAATGCAAAACCACTCATTGAATACCTCGAAAATCAACCTTCAGTTTCGGGGATAACACCACAAGTGAAAGCTCAATCGTTTTACCTTGCTGGTTCAACCCAATTGAATGGAATGGTTACAGGAATTGACATAGCCAGAGAAACAGCTCAATACCATTTAGGAGATTATGTTATTGAAGGAGCCGCCATCGACTTGGCTAAAAATGAAAAAGGAATTCTTTTGGGAGCTGGTATTGCAAAAAAACTTGCGTTGAAAAGAGGTGATTATGTCCAGATTGGCACTATGGGTGGTGAAATTCATGCGTTGAAAATAATAGGATTGTATCAAAGTGGAATGTCTGATATCGATAATGTACATAGCTACGTGAATTTACAAATGGCCCAACGCATTCTGGGTGAATCGAATGACTTCATTACGGATATTAATATTAAACTAAGGCATATGGATGATGCACCGAACTTTGCAAAAACCATGGAGGCTAAATTCAATGTGACCGCAATTGATATTCAATCAGCCAATGCGCAATTTGAAACCGGAAGTTTTGTACGAAATCTAATATCCTATGCAGTTTCAATCACCTTATTGATCGTCGCAGGGTTTGGAATCTATAATATTCTAACCATGTTGATTTACGAAAAAATGAATGATATCGCCATTTTGAAAGCAACCGGGTTCTCAGGGAAAGATGTACGTTGGATTTTTATTAGCCAAGCCATAATTATTGGAGTCATTGGCGGAACAATTGGGTTAATCTTGGGTTATTTTGTCTCCACAATAATAGATCATACACCATTCAATACCCAAGCTATGCCGACGATAAAAACCTACCCCATCAACTATGAGTTAAAATATTACCTAATCGGAATGGTATTCGCATTGATATCTACTTTTTTTGCGGGCTATTTTCCTTC
>CAZTFG010000073.1:0-11488 GCA_964612725.1 uncultured Lishizhenia sp.
CTTTTATTTACTGTAAAGAATCGTTTCAAAAATGCTTGACCACAACTTTAACTTGATCCATTAGTAAAAATAATCTGACTGCGCAGTACTTCCGCCAGTGTATTTGTTGTCATTAAGTAGATTATTTTTCAAAAAGTCGAAGCTAACCCTTCGGCTTTTTTGTTTTAAAAAGCTTCTAATTGAGCAATATTTTCGGGTGTACCAATGTAAGCGAGCATTAAATCACGGTTTTCATTGGTTTTTCCATACATTTCAATTTTAATTTGTTTTGGAAAATTAGCCTCAAGCGCTTTGAAATAGTTGACCACTGTATGTTGTGGCGTAAACCGAGTACCGATTTTATATCCTAAATACTTTTCTGGTGTGAATGATTGGGCACAAACCATAGAGCTCGTAAAAAGAAAAGAGAAAAGGATGTGTAAGGAATATTTCATAAGGAGATAATTAGGCGAACGTGCAATTAAATTTTTAATACTGACAAAACGAAAAGTTGATTTTTTCCATTCTGCGAATACGAATATATCAATTTTGGTGAGTTCGGGGAAATATTTGATTGTCATTCTTGAGAATCATAGAAGATTCCAGTTGTATTTTTCAAATTTTCACACACTTTATTAACCTTTTGCTAACTTAATGAAAATTCAAAATTCATTTATTCTTTACGTAAATGAATATTTTCTTTTCTTTGTTTATCAACATTGCTTTACTATTTTTGACAAAAAGGAAGTAAAAATATCCTTCTGGTTAAAACTGTAAAAGCTTCAAACTAAATAGACAATAAAATGCTTATATTTTAATTTGTAGTGCTATAGCAAACTAAATAAACTTCGAAATTAGATCAAAATATGACACAAAAAGAAAAGGAAAATGTAGATAAATTAAAGGAAGCAATGAATAAAAATAACGCAGTGACCTTTATTTACAAAAATGAATTGAAAATTGTTGAACCTTACTTAATTGGTGAATTATACGATAAATTCAAAAATCATTTATTGGAGGGGGAATGGGCACTAAGAGCATGGTTTTTAAACGGTGAAACCTCTCAAAAAGTGGATGAAAAAGAAGGAGATAGATGGCGGATTTATAAACTAAATGAAATTGATAAAATTACCATTCTCGACACAAAAATTTTCTTTTACAGACCACTCTACGATAAATGGGATAAAAATTTTAAACGAATCGAACTTTTCTTTGATCAACCCGATTGAATTATCAAAAACTTGATTTTAAGAAATTATTTGAGACAAAAAAACAGTTGAAATTAATTCTACAGAGAAATAGATTTAATGACCCAAAACAATCCTTCCTTTTTGCTGCGAACTAGTATGTTTTATTACCTCATTATAACAATACCTTCAAATTCTTAATGCGAATAAAGCGAAAATGATCTCCATTCCATTCTGAGTGTACGAATATATTAATTCTGGAGGTTACGGGGAAATATTAGTGATATTATTCTACTAAAACTAAACTTTTGAAACTAAAAGGCACTAAAATTATTGAGGAAATGAAAGTTTATTTGACGATTTCATTCAAAAAGTTTATATTTGAATGAAAAAAATGATATATTGTGCCGAATTTAATTGGGATAATTTCAGATTTTAATTACAATTATTTAGGAGATAAATGAACAGACCTATCCTGTTTTGCTCTAAAAAACCAAGGTTAAAGATACCAATTTTGTAACTAATATAATTTTATGAACAAGATTTACTTATTCGTTCTATTAAACCTTTTCAATTTTAATTATTTTTCACAAAATAGCTTGATTGGTGATGGATTTGGTGGTCGTCTCTGGTATAAACCAACAAAATTTGGTGTTGGTTCATATACTGCTTTCTATAAATGCGAAGGAGTGGAGAAAAACCAATTAATTGCATGGGGATTTAACTACCATAATCAATTTGGCACAGGTAATATTGTACAAAGTTCGATAGTTCCTATAGATATACCAAATATGAATAATGTTGAATACTTCAGTTCTGGTTACATGATGGGAGCAATTAAATATGATAAATCTGGCTGGGTTTGGGGAATTACTGGCAATAATGGATTAGGATCATCAATCGGGTTTTCTGAAGAACCATTTGAAATAATTTCAAACGCCAAATTTGTAAATGCCTCTATTTGGTCTGTTTCATTTGTAAAGTATGATGGTACTGTTTGGAGTGTGGGAACAAATCTCTGCGGTAAATTTGGCAATGGAATGGTTAATAACAACTTTGATAGTACGCTAATTCAAATGAATAATGTTAATACTGCAGTAAGAGTTTCAAGTAATCGTTGTTCTACCAGTGTTCTTCTTGAAGACAGCACACTAGTTGTGTCTGGAGAATCTATAATTGGTTTAGGCCCAGACATTCTCTCAACATATTCTCCATTACCAATAATTGATATACCTAAAGTAGTCGATATTAAATCTCATTATTATGGAACAATTGCTCTAACAGAAAATGGTGACGTATATTTTTGGGGATATGTTGAATCCGGTGATTCCGTAATTTTTAGCCCATACAAGTTAGAACAACTATCTAATATAATAGCAATATCAGCCTGCGAAGATGGCAGGCATTTTTTAGCTTTAGATAAGGATAAAAATTGTTTTGGTTGGGGCAATAATGAAATGAATCAATGTGGAGTTCCTAATTCTTCCTTCTGGTTAATTGGTCATGATAATATACAACTTGTTGCAACTGATGTCATTGATATTATGGCAAGCGAAGAGTTTTCCTACATTGTTAAGTCAGATGGAAGCTTATGGGGTATTGGATCAGGTCGTATATGGCTGAACCTTGAAGAAGAACCTAGGAATGTCTTTACTAAGATTACACCAGAAAATTTACCTCAGTGGTGTGATAACCAAATTGAAAGTTCATCGAACACAAATGTATTTTCCCCGAATGGAGATGGGGTAAATGATTTCTTTAATTTTTCTTCTTTAAATAGTGAAAAATTTGAAATTAAAATTCTAAATCGTTGGGGTATTGTAGTTGCTGTAATAGACGAATCAAATAGTGGATGGGATGGGAATGATCAATTAGGAAAGAAATGTACGGAAGGTATATATTTCTACAAGCTAAGTTATAACAAAGAAGGAAGTGGTCTGATTCATAAACATGGATTTTTCAATTTAATTCGGTAAAAAGTTCAATTTTACAATCAATTTAGATGATTCTGTCAACCCGCATGGTGATGGATTTCGTTTAACACCTTGTTATTAAATAAACAGTCCTAGACATCGAGTTTAATTTAATTGGTACTGTTGTGCTTTATTTAATATTTGTTCTTCGTATCAAGATCAATGCTGGTAGATAATAAAGTGTTTAGGAATCCGATCCATCTAAAGACGAAAAGACGGTTATGGACAATGAACAACCCAAAAAAACATCGAATAAATTTGGATAAAGTAAACTAATTAGTTAACTTTGTTTCATTGGCAAGAGAAATCATTTTTTTCGGGGATAATGTAATTGACTTTTATAAATCTCAGGATTCAAAAGTTCAGTTGAAAATTGAATATGTATTAGATCTAGTTCGCTTTGAACGACAAGTTCCAATTAAGTTCTTTAAGAAACTAGAAAGCACAAATGGGATTTATGAAGTGAGAGTAATTACATCTCAAAAGAGCATTCGAATACTATGCTTTCAGGATGAAGGAACATTGGTTGTCTTGACTAACGCGTTTGTTAAGAAAACGCAAAAGACTCCGAAAAATGAAATCAAACTCGCTGAGAATTTAAAAACAGAATATTTAAAACAGAAAGAAGATGAAAAACGTTAAAACATTTGATCAACTCCTTGACGAGAAATACGGAAAAAAAGGAAACGCAGATAGAGATCAGTTTGATGCGGATTCTCTTGCTTTTAGATTAGGCGTTATGCTTAAAGAAGCACGCGTTGAAGCCAACTTAACTCAAGAGGAACTTGCGGAAAAAACGGGAACGAAAAAAAGTTACATTTCAAGAATTGAACGTGGCTTAAGCGATATCCAAATTTCTACTTATTACAAATTAATTGAACTTGGTTTAGGGAAGCATCTAAACATTTCAATAGGATAAAAGGCATATAATACACTGTAATCAAAATGGAAGGTTGACATTTGACTTACCTCCTGAAATATGAGAAGCTTTGCAAAAGACAATTCCAACCCAAAGAGAGTTTTGGAAAGACAACAATTTTGACTATTATACAGTGATCATCACACCCACCATAACGCAATATGATAGTATTTATCAAGGACAAAGCATTACAGGTTCGGGAGTAAAGAATGGATTTTTAATTCAATCTTCGAACAATCCTTTCAATGATTTTTCAACAATGAAATATGTCTTCAATCACGAAATGATGCACGATTGGATTGGTGGAAAAATTTCAATGCGGAATGAAGAGTTGAATTATTGGTTTAGTGAAGGGTTTACCGATTATTACACTTATAAAAATAGATTACGTAGTAACGACATTACTTTTAACGAATGGCTTGAAAGTTTTAATATAGAAGTTATAAAAGCACATTGGGAAAATCCAGAAAAAAATAAACCAAATTATGTAATTAAAGACGATTTTTGGAAGAACCAAAATGTTGAGAAAATACCTTACAGAAGAGGAGTAATTTTTGCTTTTTGGTTAGACAATCAAATTTTAAAGAAAAGTAATTATACAAAATCTTTAAACGACTTATTGCGAGATTTATTGAAAATTTGCACAACAGAAAATAGAAAATTTACTGATGAACTATTTTTAGAAATAGCACAAAAATATCTTGAAAAGGATATAACCTATTTTTTTCAAAAACATATCATAAATGGATTAGATTTTGAATTAAAAAACGAAGATTTAATTAATGAATTTAAAATTGAATACATTGGAAAAATTCCTAAAATAGTAAGCAAAAATGATATGACAAATAAATACATTTTGAAATAAAAACAACGAACCGCTAACATGGGTTTGCCAAAAGTGGGACTTTAGTGCTGAATTGAGCTTTTGGAATACTAATGAACATTGTGCTAAATTTGAACTTTAGTACTTCAAATTCCCCACCTTCGGCAAGCCCTAGACCGTTAGCTGTCACCCTATGAACGACCGTGCAAACTTCAACTGGCGGACAAAAAAACTAAAAACCAAGCCCACCCACCACCCCAAATTTTAGCGACCAGAATTTTTTTTTCAAAAAATTTGCGCAACTAAATAATTGCATATATATTTGCAATCAAATAATTGCACAATGGAATCAAGGCGAGATATTTTTCAGGCAATAGCCGACCCGACAAGACGGGCGATTATTACACTTATTGCATTACAGGCAATGACACCAAACGCCATTGCCGAACATTTTGACACTTCACGACAAGCTGTGTCCAAACACTTACAAATTTTGACTGAGTGCGAATTGGTAACACAAAACCAACAAGGCAGAGAAATCTACTACCAACTTGAAATTGACAAAATGAAAGAAATAGATAAATGGCTTGAACAGTTCCGCAAAATTTGGGAAACAAGATTTAATCAACTTGATAATTTATTAGAAACAATTAAAAAACAGAAAAAATGAACAGTAACTTAAAATTTGACTTTGAAGTCAACAAAGAAAACAACACGATTGTTGTAAGGCGTGAATTTGCTGCAAACCTTGAATTGGTTTGGAAGGCTTGGACAACCGCAGAACTATTAGACCAATGGTGGGGTCCAGAACCTTGCAAAGCAGAAACAAAATCTATGGATTTTCGTGAGGGCGGACATTGGCTATATTGTATGGTTATTCCTCCATCTCTTACAGGTGAAGAGACAGACCAAAGGAATTATGGAAAACAAAATTTCGAAAAAATTGTATTGCACAAAAGTTTTTCGGGAACAGATGTTTTTTGTGATGAAAATGGAAAAGTAAATCCAGAATTTCCAGCAGGAAATTTTGAAAATCAGTTTAACGAAACTGACGGAAAAACGACTGTTACAATGATTTCAAAACACAATAGCTTTGAAGATATTCAAGCTGTAATTGAAATGGGCTTTAAAGAAGGTATTGAAGTTAGTTTTAACCAACTTGACGAACTATTCAAATGAAAAAAGAGACATTGAAAAGTATCGGAGCTGTCGTTGCAGGCTTTTTCGCATTGGTAATTTTATCAGTAATTACGGACAGTATTTTGGAAAAAGCAGGGATTATGAAAACCGACCCATTTGTTGAAAACCCTGTTTGGCTGATTGCAATAATTATTCTGTATAGGACGATTTTCAACACGTTCGGTTGTTGTTTAACAGCACGACTTGCACCCACAAAACCAATGAAACACGCTATTATTCTTGGAGTAATTGGTGTTGTATTAACGGTTGTCGTACTTGTCGTTGCTTGGGACATTCCACCACGTTGGTATCCTATTTCGCTTATAATATTAACACTTCCTGCGGCTTGGCTTGGCGGAAAAATGGCAATTAAAAAAGTAGTATAATTTGGTTGCAAATAGACAACCTAAACAGACAGAAAAGAAGGGCGAACAGCTAACATCACCTATACACAAGCAGGGGTTCAATGCTTCGTATGACAGTTTTTACTAAATTTGAACTTTGGTGCTTCGTATAAAGTTTTGTGGTTAAAATCGCCACCTTCGCCAAGCCCGAAACCGTTACAAGCAAGTGTATATTGAGTTTGACTAAAAACATTTTAAAATGGAAAAATGGACAACTAGTTTAGAGGAAATTACCAACCAAGTTAAGAAAGAATTTAGTTTACTTACTGAAAATCAATTAAATTATAAACCCAATTCAGTTTCTTGGAGCATTGCGCAGAATTTAGAGCACTTAATCGTTGTAAACGAAATCTATTTCCCAATTATAACATCAATAAAAACAGGAACATATAAAACCCCATTCATTTCAAAAATAGGATTTATGGTTTCGTTTTTTGAGAAAACAGTATTAAATGCAGTACGACCGGACAGAAAAAAGAAGATGAAGACGTTTCCAGTTTGGGAGCCAACTACAAGCAATGTGATAAGCGACATTCTAAATAGATTTCAAATTCATCAAATTGAACTTATACAAAAAATAGAAGGTGCAAAAGAACTTGTTGAGAAAGGAATTGTTATTTCTTCACCAGCAAACAAGAACATTGTTTACAAATTGGAAATAGCATTTGATATTATAGTTTCACACGAACAAAGACATTTAGAACAAGCGAAAGAAATATTACAACTAATGAAAATTAACACCAGCCACTAACAGGGGCTTTGCGTCTGGCGGGCTGACGTGTAAACTTGGGCCTTTGTGCTTCAAATGAACTTTAGAAATAAATTGAAAGTAAGTGCTTGGAAAACAGCCACATCGCCAAGCCGTTTTCCGTTAGCGGTCAGCTTAAAAAGACCTATTAAACATTAATAGACAGACAAAATGAAAAGCAAGATTTTAAATTCACTATTAATTATCACTTCGCTTTTAGGATATTTAGAATGGAGTGGAAATAGTCATTCATTTCTTTTTCAAGCAGAAGCCGAAATTCTTTCAAAATTATTTACAGACCCTATTTCAACCCTTCACCCATTTACAATATTACCTTTAATCGGACAAATAATATTAATAGTTACTTTATTTCAAAAGACACCAGGCAAAACCTTGACATATATAAGCATAGGAAGTTTAGGAATTTTATTGGCATTTATGTTTGTGATAGGACTAATGAGTTTAAACTTTAAAATTATTTTCTCAACAATTCCATTTTTATGTATATCCGTTATCGCAATAAGACACTATAGAAAAATAAAATGACGAAGCACCTTAGACAAGAAAGCCGAACCGCTAACAGCCGTTTTGCAAAAGCGGGGGTATCAAAGGTCTATATAAAGTTCACGGAAGCTTGGAAAAGCAAGATTCAATTGATACATTTGGGTAAAAGACCCGCGCTGCGTAAAGCCGCGGAGCGTTAGCGGTCATTGTAGGACGATACACGACTCTCGCAAATTACAATTAAAGAAATAAAATAATGCAAGACTTTATAGACCAGGCAAATAAAAATGGTGTAATACTCCTAGACAAAGGAAGGTGTCAGTTTTGTGGTGCGGACTATCAAAAGGGCATCTTTGACTGTATGGACAATTATAACAATGGACTTCAGCTTTTGGACTTTAATAATTCGGAACATCACATTTCAAGATTTTTAAGTGTTGACGCTCATGCTTTGCAACATCCAGAAATTCACGGACGATGGAGCAATCATTTTCATTTGACAAGGTTGAATTTGATACTTGATAAAAAGCAAACTTGGGACTACAAAAAATCTCCTTTGCTAAGCGACTATTTAAATACTTATAAACTAAATAGACCGAATGAATTTCTTGCCGTCCCGAAACCTTTAGACAGAGGAAAAAAGACAGCAAAAGATCTGACTATGGTGGCAACAGCGGACGAATGTGTTGAACTAATAAAAAAATGGGCGTACGAAGTATATCATTCATGGAGTTCAAGCCATTCATTAGTTTCTCAAATTGTAGACGGTTTTTTAGACAAAAATTACAATGGAAAAGCACATGGCAGAAAAACAACGAACCGCTAACAGGCGTTTGGCAAAAGTGGCGGTTCAGTGCTCCGCAGACGCATTTGTGGTTAAACAAACATTAGTTTTTCAAATCAAGTTTTGTGGCAAAAGTCCCGCCCTTCGGGTAGCTGCAAAACGTTATCTGTAATTTTATGAAAGAATCAAGAAAATTAATCCTCACATCATTTTTACTTCTTTCTGGTATTCTGACATACGGACAGGAGAACTTGAGTTTAAAAGCAACTTTAAATAATTCAATTAGAGATACTAGTTGGAGCTATGGAGATTTGAGAGTTGTAATCCATCCTTCTTGGCAGGGATTTTCCATTTTTAAATCAGAATCATACACAAATAATAAAGTGGGAATGAGTTTTGAGGGTTTACCAATTCAACTGAGTATTAGAAGAGAACGTGATAAATACATCATAAAATGTGAACATTCTTTTTGTATAGGACCAGATCAGTTACCAGATTGGGAAAGGGAATTGAGTAAGCAAGACTTAATGTTAATAGATAAGTTTCTTTCTATACTTATAAAATGTCCTTTTGACATGACATCTCCAACCTTTGAACCTGATAACGAATCAATTTGGTACGGAAAATTGTCATGGAAAATTAACCCAGAATACAATAGAAATTTTCCCGAAAACGACTGTAAAGAACTTTCTTTTTATCCCATTTTTCAAAAGATATTTTCCAAAGAAATAGAAAGTCTTATTAGGAAACGAGAAGAGTTTAGAACAGATTTCGATAAGAAATTTTTTCGCAAATGGTATTTTAACCCAGCCGTGTTTACTGATCCAGTAGATAATTTAATCGTATCATTTCGTTCAAAACCGAATAAAACAGATTCGGCATGTTTAACTTTAACAAATGAACATAGGATTATTTTCACTTCCAGTTCATATTCAATGAATTCAAAATGTGATTTTTTACTTTTTTACGATTCTTACAATTTTGGTTATTTCCCCTACTTTGGTCTACTCGATTATTCTCTAAATCAGGAGATTTTCGGAAAAAGTAATAATCAGAATACCTATTTTGAAGTAATGTCTCTAACAAGTGATCAAATGACTCTTAGATTAAGATATAAATAATGAATAAAATTTAAAAACGAAATGACACTAACAAATTCAACGAAATATATAGGACAGAAAACTACCGCTAACAAGGGTTTTGAGTCACACGGGCTGAAGTGCAAAATTCAACTTTTGTGCTTCTATTTAAAATTTGTGCTATAAATCCCTGCCTTCGCCAAGCCCGAAACCGTTAGCGAACCTTTTGGGCATTAATTACTCTTTTGGGTATTTCAATAATTGTATTTATGGTTAAAATAGAAAGTGAACGAGATCTGCTTCCATTAGTAATTACATTAAATGGAATTACAGTTTTTATTTACATTCATTTCAAAATAAAAAATGCAAACAATTTAAAAAAGTATCATGAAAAGCATAAGATTATTCATTATTCTGGCTATAGCCGTTTTATTGTTATCATGCCCATTCATTGCAATGCAGTTCACCAATGAATTTAATTGGACCGCTACCGATTTCATAGTTATGGGAATTCTATTATTTGGAACTGGTTTAGCATGTGAATTCGTAATGAGAAAAGAAAAATGCGTCAAATCCAGAATTATTATTTGTTGTGCTATTTTATTTATGATATTTCTCGTATGGGCAGAACTTGCAGTCGGTATATTTGGAACTCCTTTTGCAGGTTCATAAGACTGAAAAGAAATAACTACGCCCAAGAGCAACTACCCAAAAGTGGTGGAACCGTACTCTGATTAAATGATTTTAGTATATTGGAAATGTAGCACTCCGAAATAATTGTTGGTATATCCGCCACCTTAGGGTAGCCGCCAACCGTTAAAAATTAATTGAAACAAGGATAAAAAAATTAGAAGAATGGTTTTCATTTTTTCTTCCGTTTCAATCGAACAGACTGAACAAAAGTGGGTAGATACGAATGAACAAAAAACGATTCTTCGTTGGTGGTTAATTTATTCTTCTCACCAATTGATCCACCGTAAATATCAAATTGCAAGGTGTTTTTCCCTGTTTTTCGGAGCGTTGAAGTATAAAAGGTACTATCTACCTGGTAGTAATCAAAAAAGGTATTATCGACGTATCTCATGCCTATTTTTATCGCTCCCTCATCCATGATAAATTCACTATCGTTTTTTTTGATGATTTGATAATCTTTAACTACTTCTCCAGATGGCGCTTGATAGGTCATTTTATATATCCAACTCGAATCTTTTACTTTTTCACGAATTTCTAATGCAACCGAAACTGAAGTTTTTTTGTTGCCTGAAGTAATCTGCATTTCGCCGTGGTATGTTCCTGTCCAACCGTACGGAAATTCTTGCCCAAAAAAATAGGCCGGCAATAAAGCGATAAAAAGGAATGTTCTCATAGGTGATATCAAAATTACTTTTTTCTTTTTATAAACGAAACGAATAGGAAAGATCATTCTTTGCAAAGGAGGGGTAAATAATCTTCAATCTTGCTAACCAAAAAGTAAGGTAAATTCATCAACTTATACGGTTTGCCACCAGGTGTTATATGATTCTCAATACTGAATTTTCCGGCATACATTCTGATTGCATAAGGATGATTTGATCGTTCTACAAACTGATGAAGAGATCGCAAGGTTCCTTGTTTTCCGGATTTTATTTCAATCGGAATAATTTTATCTTCAAAATGATATAAAAGATCAACTTCCGAATTACTGTCTTTATTTTCTCTAACCCAAAAGTTTGGTTTGTAATTGAATTCATCATGCACAGCGATTAGTTCTTGTGTAACGAGGTGTTGAATTATTTTCCCTCTTTCAAAATCACACAGATCAGACAAACCAATCATACTCCCCTGCATAGTGCTTCGCTATATACATCCAGATACTGCGAGTCTTCTGCCACATATTGTAATAACTCTCTTCCCCTAAATGAGGAAGGGC
>CAZTFG010000074.1:0-11430 GCA_964612725.1 uncultured Lishizhenia sp.
GAATAACTGGAACATGGAATCCACAAATGGTTTCTACTGCTACAGCTGGAATTTCAACCTATTTATTTACTCCAACTACTGGTCAATGTGCTTCCGATTTTCAATTACAAGTAGAAACATTTGCTACACCAATCATAAACGCCGGTGCAGATTTAACAATCTGTATTGGAAATTCAGTAACATTAACCGCATCTGGTGGAATTCAATACACTTGGTCGAATTCAGTTCAAAATGGAATCCCTTTTCAACCTACAAATACCACCACTTATAGTGTTTCAGCAACGGATATGAATGGTTGTGTAGGATTTGACACCCTGAATGTAACGGTTTTACCAAATCCTATTGCATCGTTCTCTCCTAATTTTACAACAGGAATAGCACCATTAACTGTTCAATTTACAAATACCAGTACAAACGCAACTTCTTTTGCTTGGAATTTTGGAAACGGAAATACATTAGCAGTTTCAAATACAAACGCGGTTAGCTCCACCTATTTAACGGCGCAATCATATACGGTTTGGTTGGTGGCTTCCAATGGTTTTTGTACTGATTCTACTCAATCTACAATCATTGTTTTACCAGCAGGGGCTCCGGAGATAGTTATACCAAATGTATTTACTCCGAATGGGGACAACACCAATGACGAATGGGTTATTCAAACAACGAATGTAGTAAGTATCGAAATTGTTATTCTAAATCGTTGGGGAAATGTAATGACTGAAATCAAAGATTTAGTTACGGGTTGGGATGGAAAAATAACCAATGGAGATGAAGCAACCGACGGAACCTATTTTTACACATACACAGCAAAGGCATTGAATGGTGAGAATTTAGCTGGTCATGGGTTTCTTACATTGATTCGATAAAAACAAGAATCAATTCGTTTTTAAAAAAGAAATTTTTGTTTTGCTTTTCTCTAAGTTTTGATATAAATAATATTCTCCCGCAGCAAGAATTGAAATATCAAAAACATAAGAAACAACATTGTTTTGATCCATTATCATTGATATTGGCTGTATCCATAACTCGGCTCCCGTTGAGGAAATCAATTTCCAATTGTTACCATTAGTTGACTTTCCAATTGTTTGAATATACAAAAGTTGGTTACTTGGATTAGGATAAAACCCTGTGATTAATGCATTTTGATTTTCTTCTACAGAAGCATAGCGACTACATGGATCTAGAATTGGAATAGAAAAAGGTCCGTGTCCTACACTTGGTACATTTGTTGAAATCAACGTATTATTTCCTGAATTTGAAAAATACGATTTTTGACATGAATTCGCTGAGTTTTGCTGATCAATTGTATTAACATAATACCAATCACCTTGAATTTTATCCATGGTAATATCTAGAATTACAAAACCTTTTTTTGTTAGTTCAACATACTTCAAATGAGGGTTTTCAAACGTTAAGAGTGCACCAACATTGAGAGGAGAGCCGGGAGATGTAACACTCGGTGTAACAAATTCAACACCTATTGGAGTATTTCCATTTTCAAGATTAATTGCCCAACTAGTATGAATATCACCAGTTGCAACCACGAAATTATCAATATTATTCTGCTCCAAATGGTTGTATAATCGTTGTCTTTCTGCTGGGTATCCATCCCAACCATCTGTATTTATGGGAGTGCCTAATGCATTAATTTCACCCATCATTACTTGATTTCCGAGTACTTTCCATTGTTGTGTGCCCAAACTCAATTCGTCTTTCAACCAATTAAATTGCTCTTGTCCTAATATTGTTCTATTGGTATCATTTATTGTTGCGCTGTTCGCACTAACTTGTTCATCTCGACCTTCTAAACGTGTGTCTAACATTACAAGATTAGCAAGATTCCCCCATTTAAAAGATCGAAATATTTGTGTGTTTTCCGGTCCCTTGGGACGTATTGGCAACCATTCAAAAAAGGCTCGTTTCCCATTATCTTTTCGTGTATACCAATCCCCCTCGTCCGAAGTGTGGTTCTCGGCACCATTCACAAAAGAATTATTGGCTGTTTCGTGATCATCCCACACGCAAATCCATGGAAAATTCTGATGTAATTTTCGAAGTGCATTATCCATGTGATAACTAGAATAACGGAGTCTATATTCGGGTAATTCAATAATTTCTTGCTCGGGCTCACAAACTCTATCAATACTTGAATTTGGAGCATAACCGCCTGAGGCATATTCGTAGATGTAATCGCCCAACATTAAAACGGCATCTACATCGTTTCGTTCATTGATTGCCTCATAAACATTAAAATAACCCGCTTCCAAATTGGCACATGAAACAACAGCAAAACGTACATTATTAACATCGCCAAGAGGTAAGGTTTTCGTTCTTCCAACTGCGCTAAATGAACCATTGTATTCAAACTCGTAAAAATAAAAGGTATTGGGAGAAAGTCCCGTAACATCAACTTTTACAGTAAAATCTTTCGTTGAGTCTGTTTGAACAATTCCTTGAGAAACAATAGTTGAAAATGAATTATCAGTGGACACTTTATAATTCACCGAAATACTTTGATTAAAATCTAATGGAGTTACCCTTGTCCAAATAATCACTCGATCACTCAATGGATCACCCGATGCAACGCCATGATAAAACGGGGCAATACATTCAAGTGGGCTTACACTTGTTTGAGAAAATACTTGAATCGTTAGAAGCAAAATTGTTACTAAAATTATTTTTTTCATGGTTCAAATATATACTACCTTCAATAAAAGTGTATCAAATGTATTTTACCATTTCGTTAATAATAAAAATGGAATTTAAAAAAAATTAATTCAAACATAATCCAATCTTCAAGTACGATAGATATTCTTTATTCAATTTTGTTCAAAATTAACACATGCTTACAAGAATTATCTTTTCTTTGGTTGCTAGTCTGCTTTATTTACAAGCAAACACTCAATCGCTTTTGCGCGGTCCTTATCTGCAATCACCAACAGAAAACACAATTGTTATTAAGTGGCGAACAAGTGCCAATACCAATTCAAAGGTATTTTTCGGTTTAGATAGCACGAATCTATCTCAAAGTATTGTATTAAACAACAACACAAAAGAACATACAGTTAAATTGTCAAATTTGACACCGTCAACGTTCTATTATTACTCGGTTGGAAATAATAGCACTAGTTTTACTACACCATCTGCGCGATATCGATTTAAGACAAATCCTATACCTGGTTCTGAAGTACCGACTCGCGTTTGGGCAATAGGCGATTTTGGAAAAGGGAATGCAGATCAAGTTGCCGTGAAAAATTCATATATGCAATATGATGATTCTACGAACACAGATGTGTGGATTTGGCTAGGCGACAATGTGTATAATGATGGTACGGATCAAGAATACCAAACGAAATTATTTGAGTTAAACGGATTCTCTGATGTTTTTAATTGGTTGCCTTTCTGGCCGAGTCCTGGAAATCATGACTACAACTCTGTTTGGGAGGAAAGCGCCTTTTTAGGTATTCCCTATTCTAATATTGCTTTAGAGGATCATCAAGGTCCATATTATGATTTAGTTCATGTTCCAACAGAGGCAGAAGCGGGAGGATTTCATTCACAACTTGAATTGTTTTACTCGTTTGATTATGGAGATGTTCATTTTCTTTCACTGAATTCTGAGGTATTTGATTTTGCACAAACATCGCAGGGAATTGACCGTATGAAACAATGGATTGAACACGATTTAATTCAAAATACAAGGACATTTACCATTGCTTATTTTCACCAACCACCCTACTCCAAAGGATCACACGACAGTGACAATGCGATAGAATTGGTGATGAAAGCAATGCGCGAGCGAGTTGTACCCTTATTGGAACAATACGACATCGACCTCGTTGTTTGTGGACACAGCCATGTGTTTGAACGTAGCAAGTTAGTTCACGGGCATTATGGAAATTCACAATCATTTGATCCATCAACCATGTTAAAAGACGGTTCCAATGGAAATTTCAACCAAGGAAATGCATATCACAAGGACGGTTTAGCTAGCACGCCAGATGGAACAGTGTACGTGGTGTGTGGTAATTCAGGAAGTAAAGAAGATGCTCCTTCACTTAATCATCCCATTATGGAATTTGTGGACGGTGGAATTGAAGCATGCGGTTCCTTCGTTATGGATATTTACAAAAATAGATTGGATGGAAAATACCTTCACATGAATGGAACGGTGATGGATGAATTCACGATTTTAAAGTCCAACTTAACGGTTGAAATGCCGGATGTGATTGTGTGTGGACAAGAACAAGTTGTTGTAGCATCAGCGATTAGCGGTGGTTCAGATAATTTGCATTTTTTATGGAGTATTAATAACCAATCGTCTGACACTATTTTGGTAAATGCTCAACACGTCGGACCTCATCAATTAACGATAACAGATAGCCTAACAGGGCAAGTTGTAATACAAAATTTTAATGTCATTCTAGGAAATGGTTTTAGCGTTCAATTTCAAAATGACACCTTGTTTGCTCAAGGATCGGCAAATAATTACCAATGGTATTTGAACGGAGAATTACTAAACAATGCCAACGATTCTTATTTTGTTCCTCAACAAGCAGGTAATTATTCAGTTTCTTCTTTTTATGGGTCATGCATGTCTGAATCCATTTACGTTAATCCACAACTAGCAATTCCAGTAATTAAAGCCTCCGGTATTGTTTTGTATCCAAATCCTGCGAGTGATGAGTTAACCATTGAAGTTATTGAATCATTTATCGGTAAAACCTATCAAATTTTCACCTCTTCGGGTGAACTGGTAAAAAAAGGCAAATTGGACTCAATAAAAAACCAAATTTCCTTAACGAAATTACAATCAGGTATTTATTCCCTACAAGTACTTGGACAGCAAGAAAGTCTTCGTTTTGTAAAAAAATAGTTATTAAAACGTTTGAATTAATTTAACCAACGATTTATTTTCAATTTGGGTTAATCAAATAATAATTTATGCTTCAAGCCTTGTTAATAGTACGAAAATACCTTTGCAGTAAAATTGCAAACTATGTCTACAACACTACAACAACCGCAAGCTAAATTTTTCTCTACTGATAAAAGCAACATTGACTTGCGCATTGACAAAAAAGAATTTGACATCTTTACCGAAGATTACACTTGCATTATTGATGAAGTAGAATTCGTTAAAATCATCGATTTAAAAACCAACTCGTCTTTACCTGTGGTGGGCACCCCTCAAGCTTTTACTTCTAGCTCCCCGCGTAAGGTTATTCATAAATTCGTTTCCCGCATGTTTAACCGACTTGTTATTCTACCACTCACCTTGCCGCTTTGTTTGTTGTTGATACTTGCAATGGGGAATGTTTGGGGGCAGGCGTATTTTAATATGTCGTCGGGCAATTATTCTCAAAATTTTAATGGAATAACAACCTTACCAACAAACTTTAGTACGGTTGCAGTTTTATCAACTGGATCAATTCCAATAACCACCAAAACCACAACTGCTTCAACCAGTTCATTAAGTGTAGTAGGCACCGGTGCTGCAATTGGAAGAGATGTAACCACTTCAACCAGATTAGCTTTTTTAACAACCGGTGCAACCGATAATACTACCGCCATAGCTACTGATCTAAATCTTAATTTTACTTCTCGAAATGCAGGAAATTTAAGTTTTGATGCATCAACCATTTTTAATTCAACCGGTAATCGTGTTAGTTCTTTGAGAGTTTACTATTCAATAGATGGTTCAACTTGGTCAGAACTAACCGGAACCAACCTTCCATATTCAGCAACAAATAACGTAGCTGGATCTGCTTCAGTTAGTATTACTCTTCCTTCTGCAATTAATAATCAAGCAACTGTTATATTACGTTTTTATTACCACAATGGATCTGGAGGATCAACTGGTAGTAGGCCAAAAATAGGTATTGATAACTTATTAGTTACCTCAACAGCAGCATCAACAGCCCCAACAATCTCTACCCCAACAGTAGCATCTATAACAACCACCTCTGCTACACTTGGCGCAACAGTTTCTTCAAATGGTGGAGCAGCTCTATCAGCAAGAGGTACAGTTTGGGGCACAAGTGCTTCACCAACAGGAAATTCGTTAGCAGAGGGCGGAACAAGTGTAGGGGCATTTTCTCATTCCAGAACAAGTTTAACAGCCAATACACTGTATTATTACAGAGGTTACGCCACCAATTCTGCCGGCACGGGCTATTCCGCTGATGGAACTTTTACAACATTGCCACTGGCTCCAACGGTAGGAACAGGTAATAGTATCACTTCTTCTGGTTTTACAGCCTACTGGTCTCATCCAACAATGGGTGCTGCTTCCTATACTTATACTGTTGAAGTTGATGATAATAGTGATTTTAGCTCAATTACAACAACAGATAGTTCTATTTCTTCATCAAATACAAGTCAGGCGATTATAGGTTTAGTTGCAAGTACTACCTATTATTACCGCGTCAAGGCAGTGAATGCGCAAGGTTCATCTGATTGGTCATCCACAAGTGCAGGAGTAACTACTTCGTCGGCTGCAACACCAACCCTCAACCCAGTTACCCTATCTTCAGCATTAACATCCACCTATGGAACTGCTTCAACTGGAGTTAGTTTTACTGCGAACGGTTCAAATCTTACTGGTAATATCACAGCGACAGCTCAATCCGGATATGAAGTTTCAACCTCCTTGGGTTCTGGCTATGATGCTTCAGTTTCTGTTTCCGCTGGTACAACGGTTTATGTGCGTTTTTCATCTACCCGCGCTGCAGGTACTTACAATAGTGCAACGGCAGTAGTTCTCTCTGGTGGTGGTGCATCAAGTAGCGCCAATATAACGACTTCATCTTCAGGGAATACGGTTTCACAAAAAGCACTAACAGTTACGGGCCTCACTGCACAAAATAAAGTATATGATGGTTTAACAACTGCAACTGCTACAGGTACTGCAGCTTTTTCAGGGGTTGTTGGTGCAGATGCTGTTTCATTAACAGGTACGCCAATTTACACCTTTGTATCTGCAAATGTTGGAACATCGATTTCAGTTAGTACGAGCGGCTATTCCTTAACCGGTGGAGATGCAGGAAATTACACCTTGACACAACCTACCTTAATTGCTGATATAACGGCTCGTTCCTTGACTATCACAGCAAATGATGTTAGTAAAAATTCAGGTGTGGCTTTATCTGGAGGTGCAGGTTCAATTGCGTTCACTTCAAGTGGGCTTCAAAATGGACAAACGATTGGATCGGTTACGATTTCTTATGGTTCGGCAAGTTCAGCAACTGGTGATGGCCTTACCCCTGGTGTATATAGTTCACAAGTAACACCCTCAGCAGCAACTGGCGGCACTTTTAACTCAGCCAATTATTCAATAAGTTATGTTGCAGGTAGTATTACTGTTACAGCTGCACCTGAGGTGATTGCGATACAAGATTTTGAAACTATACCTGCTACACCGACTTTAGGTTATCAATCAAATGCTTCAGGATCTTTAATTTCAGGAGCATCAGGTACTGGTGACAGACCTGCAAGCTCAAACTACTTTATCAGCTCAAATACAGCATGGAATGCTAATAACACCTCATCGATTTTAACCTTTTCAAATGTAACAGGACTTGGATCATATATTTCAAAATACTACGAATTTCGATTGGCATCTTATTCAAATGCTTCAACTGGCAATGGTGCAGATGCAACTGATATTGCAACAGTAGAGGTATCGCTAGATGGCGGAACTAATTGGTCTTCTGAACTCAGGGTTTTAGGAAACGCTAATGCTTATTGGAACTATTCTGCGACTGGATTAGCATCAATTACTTATGATGGAGATAATACTCCTTCTAATTTTCAACCTGCTGGTGGAGGATCTAGAACTACAGACGGCTATTCAACAATAAAAATCAATTTATCAGATTTATCAGTACAAGCAAGACTAAGAATCACTCTTTTAAATAATGCAACAGGCGAAAGATGGGTAATTGATGATGTTAAACTAACAGGAACTATAAATACCTCACCCAATATAATTATATCTCAAACTTCCCTATCAAGCTTCTCTCAAAACTCATCCACACCTAGTTCGGAACAAAGCTATACCGTGTCCGGTGATAATTTAACAAATGATGTAACTATTACTCCTCCAGCTGGATATGAGATTTCAACTTCTACTGGTGGAAGTTTTTCTGCAACAAATCCAATAACATTATCTGTTTCAAGTGGAAATATTGTGGGCGAACCAGTTTCCATTTACGTTAGACAAAGTTCAACCACATTAGGAAATGTTTCTGGAAATATTACACATTCTAGCACCGGAGCTAATAGTCCTAATGTTGCGGTTTCAGGTACACGAACTGGATCCTATTATTCCAAAGCAACTGGTAATCTTGATGATATTAATTCATGGGGAAGCAATACAGATGGAAGTGGAAGTACCCCTAGTAATTTCTCAACAGATGGTATCATTTATGAAATAAGAAATAGGACAACTGCAACCATTGGAGCGAATTGGACCGTTACAGGAACTGCATCCAAAGTATTAGTTGGTGACGGAACGAATAGTACAGATTTTACAATTCCTTCGGGTTTTGTTCTAACTGGTACAATAGATGTCAGTAATTCCGCTGAACTTACTATAGAAAATACGACTGCGCCAACTTTTGGAACATTTGCAACAAATAGCACATTAGAATATAAAGACTTGCCAATTACGTTATCGTCTTCAACAACCTACAAAAATCTAAAATTAACTGGTTCAGGAACAAAAACTTTTCCAGGAAATACTACCACAATAACAGGAAATTTAATTTTAACTAATACTACAATAGATGGCGGCTCAGGGCCTTTTAGTACTATTTCATTAAGTGGTGACTTAACCTACGTGGGTACGGTAACACCCCCTGCCGATGCAAATTCTATTACATTATCTACTAATGGTACTGCGGGAGGGACACAAACAATTACCGGAGCAGGAAATACATTGCGCTGGTTTAGAATTCAATCTACCACAGCGAATACAATTTTATTATCGACTAGTGGGGGAACTAGTAATTTGTCATTGGGAAATAACTCAGGAGGCGGATTAACACTTGTTGATGGGTCGGTTCTCAATATGAACGGAAATGATTTGACTTTATTCAATAGTTCAAGTACTTCCTCAGCTTTTTTATTCAACAATACAGCATCTATTTCAACAACTTCAGCTACAGATTTGACGATTGAGCGCACAGGAAATGGAAATCTTGGAACATTACGTTTTACTTCAGGTTCTAATACAATTGGAAATTTAACGTTGAAACATATTGGCAGCACTAATAATTTGTTAACTCTTGGAAGTGCGCTTGCTATCAACGGATCTCTCACATTGACTAACGGAGTTTTGTCTGTCGGTGCAAACACACTTTCTTTAAATGGAAGCATCAATCGTACGTCCGGATTTGTCGATGCAAGTAATGCAGCGGCGACAATAGTCTTTGGGGGATCTTCTTCCCAAAACATTCCGGCTTCTACTTTCTCTGGAAATATTGCTAACTTAACGTTGAATAATGTTTCCGGTTTAAGTACTAGTCAAAATTTGACTATTTTAAGTGGACTAAGTTTGACATCTGGAACTTTAACTGTTGGTGCAAACACCCTCACTTTGAACGGCAGTATTAACCAAACCACAGGAAATATTGATGCAAGTAATGCAACTTCTACAGTTGTGTTTGGAGGATCATCAGCTCAATCGATTCCAGTTTCAACCTTTACAGGAAATATCAATAACTTGACATTGAACAACAGCGCTGGCCTGAGCATTAGCCAAAACTTATCTGTAGTTGGAGCACTCACGTTAACTAGTGGTACACTAACCTTGGGGACAAACCACTTAACACTCGGAGAAAACGCAACAACCTCTGGTACATTTTCTTCAACCAATATGATCATTGCAACAGGTCTAGGAGAACTTAGAAAACGATTTGCTCAAGGTAGCGGTGATATTGCCTCATTTACATTTCCAGTTGGAAATATAGGTAGTGTAGATGAATACACACCAATTGTATTAGATTTTGAATCTGGTAATTTTGGTGCCAATGCCTATGTGAGTGTACGTGTCCAAGACAGCAAACAAGCTACGCTAAATAGCTCTGTAACAAATTACCTTAACCGAAATTGGATTGTTGAACCAAACGATATTACAGGATTTTCTTATAAAATTCAATTACATTATGTGGATGCAGATTTCATTACAGATGGTTCAATGGCTGAAGGTGATTTAAAACCGATTAAAATTAGCTCAGGCCAATGGTATCAGCCAACAGACGGATCGTTTACCAATGCGGTCAGTCAAGGTTCAGCTGGGATTTTTGCAAGCTCAAATTACTTAGAATGGAATGGTCTTACTACTTTCAGTGAATTTGGAGGCGCTGGAGGAAGCAATCAACCCCTTCCTGTAGAATTACTTTCATTTACTGCTGAATGTTCCAATGAAACAATCATTTTGAAATGGCAAACGGCATCAGAATTTAACAGTGCCTATTTTCAGATTCAAAAATCGGTAGATGGAAGTACATGGAACACAATTGGTAATCAAACTGCCGCCGGTAATTCAACTGAATTATTGAGCTATACTTTCGAGGATGCATCAAAAACAGCCAATACATCCTATTACCGCTTAAATCAAGTAGATAATGATGGATTACAAAAATTCTATGGGCCAATAAGTCCGTTATGTGAATCCATAATTCATTTGAATGGAAAAACGATTCCGAATCCATCAAATAATGAATTTTGGTTACAAATTTCAAGTGCAGAGCAGCAAAAATTCTCTTATATATTGCAAGATGTAAACGGAACTAAAATCATGGAAAATAAGGCTGAATTGTTACCTGGCGCTAATTTGTTCCCGATAAGAGAAACTATTCCATCTGGTATGTATTTTATTGTTGTTCAAACTGAAAATGGGCAACAACAGGTTATCAAACACATACGTAATTAATTTCATAATGAAAGGAGCCGGTGTGAATTCATCGGCTTTTTTATTGTAATAATATGAAAGTTAGAACTTTGAGCAATAATAACCTTAATTATTTTCTAACTTGAAACTAGGAGCGCTTTCTGCAATCATTATACTTTCGAAAGATATTTCCTATGTGCATGGAATATATGGAAAGTTGAATTTAATGGAAATCAACTCCTTTATTGAGCGATCTGTTGGTTATTCTGATTTCATCGTTTTGTTTGAAGAATTAATGAAGGAAGGATTTAAACAAATAGAAATTATACATGACGGAAAACACCCTAAAGATGAGTTTTCTCGTATTAATGAATTAATTGAATACCAACGAACCAATCTTGATAAAATTAGCATCCGTCAAATAAATTTATCTTAAATAAAAAATCCCCTAAACCAAATGGAAAAGGGGATTTAGAAAATCTAGCTTTTATTTAATTCTGAGATAGTTTTATCAAATTCAATGCAGATCCTGCCTT
>CAZTFG010000075.1:0-11140 GCA_964612725.1 uncultured Lishizhenia sp.
TTGCAGAAGAATGGGGCTTTCTTGGTTCACTAGTATTAATTGGTTTGTATATCACTATACTCATTAGAATTGTTTTCATAGCCGAACGACAACGATCTGTTTTTAATAGAGTATATGCGTATTGTGTTGCAATGATTGTTTTTTATCATGTGGCAATAAATATCGGAATGAACATTGGGTTTGCTCCTGTTATTGGTATTCCACTACCCTTTTTTAGCTATGGAGGGTCGTCCATGTTGTCTTTCACCATTATGATGTTCATATTGTTAAAATTAGATAGTCAGCGGATGGATGTTTTACGTTAATTTTGATATTATATTTTTAATTGCACCAGTTCATGGAAAAAAAGAAAGAACCGAAAATAATAGAAAAAAACAATAAAGTTGTTTGGGTTTTTTGGGGTATTGCCTTAATTCCTTTTTTACTTGTATTTAGTTTACTTGTTTTTCAGCCTGAAGATTCTATGCCTCCAGTTTCCATGCTTGATAATCCACCAGAACTACAAGCATCACTTGTTTTAGCCGAAAATGGAGACACAATCGGTAGGTATTTTAAAGTAAATCGTACAAGCACCACCTATGCTAATATTTCACCATATATTCTAGATGCACTAATTTCAACAGAAGATGAACGATTTCTGGAGCATTCTGGGGTTGATTTCAAAGCGCTTGGAAGGGCTGTCGCAAAAGCAGGAAAAGCAGGAGGTGCGTCTACTATTACCCAACAATTATCCAAATTAATTTTTACGCTACAACGTCGTGAAAGAGAGGAAATGGCAAAAATGACTGGAAAAACGGATGAAATCGATGTGTCAGATAACATTTTCAAACGAATCGGAGAAAAAGCAAGAGAAAACATCATTGCTACACGATTAGAAAAACGCTTCACAAAAGAAGAAATCATTACCATGTATTTAAATCAATTTGATTTCCTATACAATGCAGTTGGTATTGAAAATGCAGCTAAAATATACTTTAATAAAACAGCAAAAACAGTTACAAAAGAAGAAGCGGCTGTGCTTGTTGGTATGTGTAAAAACCCTTCCCTTTATAACCCATATACACCAAAAATTAAAAATTATGAGCGAATCATCGCCGGTGAAAAAGGGATTGATGCTGGAAAGGTAAGTCGTGAAGAAATTGCTGAAAGAAGAGCAAAAGATTCTTTAAGAGCGCTTGAAAGAAGAAACCAAGTACTGATGCAATGGTTGAAAAACTCAGATAAAAACAATAAAGCCATCAAAAATAAACTCACACGAGCAGATTACGATGAACTAAAAACGAAACCCATTACACTTGATTATCAGCGAGTAGACCACAAAGATGGTGTAGCTCCTTATTTTAGAGAAGCCTTAAGAAAAGAACTAACTGAATTGTTCGGAAGAAAAAACCCGGATGGTTCATTGATGTATAAAAGAGAAGACGGGTTACAGTATAACATTTACCAAGACGGATTAAAAATTTATACCACACTGGATTTAAAAATGCAAAAACATGCTGAATATGCTGTTGACCGTCATTTAAGAACAGAATTACAAGGACTCTTCAACAATAACTTTAAAACCCTAAGAAACCCACCATTTTCAAACTCATTATCTCAAGCAAATATTGATAATATTATGCAAAATGCGCGGAAATCTACAGATCGCTATAGACAACTTAAAAAAGATGGCGCTTCCGATGATGAAATTAGAGCAAATTTTAAAAAACCAGCTCAAATGCGCGTATTCTCATACCGAGGAGAAATTGATACGGTAATGACTCCAGATGACTCCATTCGCTATTACAAAAGCTTTATTCATGCCGGATTAATATCTATTGAGCCCCAAACAGGTTTTGTCAAAGCGTGGGTAGGTGGTGTAGACATCAAACACTTTGCATACGATCATGTAAGAACGGGTAAAAGACAAGTGGGCTCCACCATGAAACCGTTTGTTTACTGCACCGCAATGAATATGGGGGTGGCAAAACCTTGTTCACCTGTAAGTGGTACTACTTGCGTTGATATTTATGACACCGATGGAAATGACACGGGTAGAAAATGGTGTCCTAAAGGGGGAGGGTCAGGAACTGTTGGTTTAGGATTAATAAAATCGTCCAACCCGACAACCGCTTATTTAATGGGATTAATGGGTGGTTTTGCCGGACCAAAAACCTTAGCCAAATTCCTTGAATCAATGGATATTCATTTACCTAAAGAGTCTATTACCCCTGCCATGTGTTTGGGTTCTGTTGACATCTCACTATTCGATTTGGTTGGTGCTCAATGTGTTTTTGTAAACCATGGTATTTTCTTGAAACCTCAAACCATATTAAGAATAGAAGATAGAAATGGAAAAGTAATTTACAGTGCGGACGGAAACCCTAAGGAAGTTTTTGATGAAAGTGCTGCTTACGAAACACTTAAACTTATGAAAGGCGTCATCGAAAGAGGAACGGGGACACGGTTAAGAAGTGGAATGCCTTATGGAGGAATAAAATATCCAATCGCCGGAAAAACAGGTACAACACAAAACAACTCTGATGGATGGTTTATTGGTTTAACTCCAGAATTAGTTACGGGTGTTTGGGTAGGCGCTGAAGATCGGGGTGTTCGTATAGAATATACCGGTCTCGCTCAAGGGGCAACATTAGCACTTCCAATCTGGGGATATTACATGAATAAAGTATATGCAGACCCTAAAATTGGTATATCTACAGATGATTTCCCAGAACCCCCTAACTATGACAAGGATAAATATGCATGTAAAGGGGAAGAAAAAGGAGGAAGAGAATTTAAAAATGAAAATCCATTTGGTATTTGATTTATGAATAAAGTTGTTGAAAATGTTGAGAAAGCATTAGAAGGTGTTCAAGATGGTATGACACTTATGGTTGGTGGATTTGGTTTGTGTGGAATACCTGAAAACTCCATTGCTGAATTAGTAAAACTAGGAACTAAAAATCTTACTTGTATTTCTAATAATGCTGGTGTTGATGATTTTGGTCTTGGGTTGTTATTGCAACATAAACAAGTCAAAAAAATGATTAGCTCCTATGTAGGGGAGAATGATGAGTTTGAACGACAAATGCTTTCTGGAGAACTTGAAGTGGATTTAATTCCTCAAGGTTCATTGGCTGAAAGATGTAGAGCTGGTGGAGCAGGAATACCCGCTTTTTTTACCCCCGCTGGATACGGAACAGAAGTAGCAGACGGAAAAGAAGTAAGAATATACAATGGGAAGCCACACATTTTAGAAACCGCCTTGACCGCTGATTTTGCAATCGTAAAAGCTTGGAAGGGGGACACTGAGGGTAACTTAATATACAAAGCTACAGCCCGAAATTTCAATCCCATGATGGCTATGGCCGGAAAAATTACAGTGGCTGAAGTAGAAGAATTAGTTCCTGCTGGTGAATTAGATCCAAATTCAATTCACACACCGGGTATTTTTGTTCAACGCATTTTTAAAGGAGAAAAATTCGAGAAAAGAATTGAACAACGCACAACACGTAAAAAAGAGAATTAAGCTTTAATTCTTTTCATAATTTCTGCGCTTATTCGCATTTCATCTTGATTATTCATACAAGCAAAATGTCGTTTAGGACAAGTTTGATATCCAATTTTGGAACAAGGCCTACAAGATAATCCATCCACTTCAATTTGAATAGATTGGGTTTTTCGGGTTGGTGTATATGCTGACATTCCGAATGCCGGAGTTGTATTTCCCCAAATAGTAACAATTGGCGTTTCAAAACAAGCTGCAATATGCATTAACCCTGTATCATGAGTAAGTAAAACCGCTGCTTGTTCTACTAGAGATGCCGATTGTAACAAATTTAACTTCCCACAAAAAGAACGAATATTTTGCGAAGACAGCGCATTGATAATGTTTTGAGCGTCCAAATCTTCTTGTTCATTACCAAGTAAAATTATGGGGACAGTACACTTTTTTAAAATACTAATCAATTTTTCTGTTGGCAATTTTTTCGTGTTAAATTGCGCTCCAATAGCTACAGCAAGGTATGACCTAGTTTTCAATCCTATTTTTTCTAATTGAATTTTATTTTCAATGTTAATGAAAAAACGATTTGGTTGATGGTCTGAGGTTACATGTAAAGCTGAAACAGCAGCAAAATATCGATCTACAACATGTTCGTTGCTCGAAATAAAATTCAATTTCAAACGAGTATATAAATACTTCGAAACATTTCTTTTAGGGTAAGAAAAACTCTTGCTTTTTAAGGCCCATTTCAATTTTCTTGTACGTAAATTATTGTGCAAGTCGATTATGTAATCAAATTTTTCTATCCGCAGTGACTGAATTAAAGATGGCCAATCGTTATTTAAAACGTGTACTTTACTAATAGCTGGGTTATGTTTTACTAAATCTAAAAAATTGATTTTTGTTAAGTAATGAATTTCAACTCCCTGTATTTGATCTTTTAAACAACGCACAACCGATTCGGTAAGAACGATGTCACCAATAGAGCTAAAACGTACAACCAAAAGTTTCATTCTTTTCTCCTCTTAATACATGACTAAAAAAACCCGCTATTGCGGGCTTTTCAATTCAATTTATTATTTCTTTTTTGATGCTTGTTGTAGTCCTAACTTCATCATGGCGGCAGTCAATTCACATCCTTTTTGTTCTTCGAAAGCCTTTAGCATTTTATCTTGAACTTCTTTATCCTTGTCTAAGGTTTGTAAATCCTTGTATTTTCCTTCTAAGTCTTTCGTACATTTTTGTAGAGCTGATGCATACTTCATTAATCCTTCAGCATCTTTAAGCGCAAGCATTGGATCTGCCTCTGCCCTAGCCTTCATCACAGCTTCAATATCTTTACCCGATTTAGATGATTCTACGATTGCTTTACTCATCTCTGGTGAAATTTCTGAGCTTGATTTGGCTGTACAATCACACAAATCTTTTGCTACATTTTTATAGTCCTCTTCACCCGCCATGTTACAAGCAGAAAAAATCATTAATCCTGCTGTCAAATAAAATACTTTTCTCATGTTTATTTAATTTAAAGTTATTTTTTCCACTCGTTTTTGATGTCTACCCCCTTCGAATTCGGTCTGAATAAAGATAGATATAATTTCAATTGCTTTTTCAGACGAAATAAACCGTGCCGGTATAGATACAATGTTAGCATTGTTGTGTTGACGAGCAAGTGCCGCAATTTCCGGTTCCCAACATAACGCCCCGCGTATACCTGCATGTTTATTAACGGACATATTTATTCCGTTTCCACTTCCACAGATTACAATTCCTAGCTCTGCAACTCCTGATTCAACTTCATTCGCAACAGCATGACCAAAATCTGGATAATCAACACTTTCTGTAGAAAAGCAACCTTTATCTATTGGTGTAAAATCATGTTCACGTAGCCAATTTATAACAATCTCTTTTAATTCAAAACCTGCGTGATCGCTTCCAATAGGGATTATTTTTTTCATGTTTTTTTTTGACAAAACTAATTAGTTATTCAGATTTAAATCAAGTTACTGACATTTTTATTTTTTTATAGAAATGAAACCCTTATTGATACTCATTTACTTTTTTCTGTTATAAACGTGTTTTTATCTCAACTATGGATAGCATGTTAATAACAACTAAGAAGTTTTTCTTGCTAAATAATAAAACCTGTATATACAAGAACAGATAGCAATAAAACAAATTAGTTACGGAGTATTTTTAGTTCGCTTTTCAGCACGCTATTCACTATTTGAGTTATTAACAATGCGTTTTCTTTTACACATCTAGTATTTTTACAGTTATTAAAAAAACCTATATCTTTCTGTATTTCAAATTTTTATAAATCAATAACATGTTAATAAAGCTTTAACAATATGTAAAACTCATATTTAAAAAATGAGGTAAATTAGTTGTACACATATGAACAACCTTAATAATAATAGTAAAAAGAATTTTTAAAAAATTTCAAATCAATATTTTATTATTTATTAGGTATTAGGATTTTCACAACAAAATTACCTTTGATTTTTTTGTAAAACACTAACTTAGTACATCGATAATTACAAAACCCGTTTATGAACGCTTTTCAAATCTTACTTACCCAGATTGATTCCTTCATTCGGAAATTTTATAAAAATCAAATTTTAAAAGGAATTCTTTTATTCCTTGCCTTTTTTCTTTTCTCTTTTTTAATCACATCTATAACGGAATATTTTGGGCATTTTAGTCCAAAAGTTCGTGCAGTTTTCTTTTTTGGTTTCCTAAGTGTGAATGGAATAATTTTGCTAAATTACTTAGTAATTCCCATGTTGAAATTAATTTCTTTTGGAAAAAGAATAAATAGATATCAAGCTGCAGAAATAATAGGATCATTTTTTCCTGAAGTTTCTGATAGATTAAAAAATACATTACAATTACAAGATGCATTAGATGCTAATGAAGGTAATATTGAATTATTACGTGCGAGTGTGTCACAGAGAGCAGATTCATTGAATGTAATATCTTTTTCACAAGCTGTAGATTTTAAGGAAAATAAGAAGTACTTAAAGTATTTAATCCCTGTTTTTATTTTATTTATTGTTGTTTATTTGTTTGCACCTTCCTGGGTGTTGGTTGGTTCTGAACGCGTACTGAATTACACTTCAGAATATAAACCACAAGCGCCGTTTACATTTCATCTTCGTTCCTCAACCCTTCAAGTAGAAGAAGGACAAGATTATAAAGTTATTATTCAATTGAAAGGAAGTGAATTTCCGGATCAACTATATTTAATCAACGAAAGTGGTAAGTTCCTAATGGAAAAAACCGCAAAAAATGAGTTTGTTTGTTGGATGAGAAAAGTAAAAAGTACTTCAAATTTTTATGTTCAAGGAAATGAATTTTCTAGTACTAAGTTTACATTAAAGGTTATAGGTAAAGCCGTAATAGGAAAATTAGAGGCACGTTTAACTTATCCAAAATATTTAGGAAAATCGAATGAAATAATTAAAAATGCGGGAGACTTAACTGTTCCTGAAGGTACCACTATTGAATGGTTAGTGGAAACAAAAAACACGCAGTACATTGATTTTATATTTAATGGAAATAATCAACGTTTTTTGAGTCAACAAATTAAAATACAAAAAGGGATTAAAGAAGCTTCCAAAGGAAAAATACAATTTAAGAATGCCCTTACCAATAAAATAGATTCAACCACATTTTTAGTGTCGGTAATAAAAGATGCTTTCCCTTCCATTCAGGTAGAAGAATTTACAGATTCAATAAAAGATGGAATTCGTTATTTTTCAGGACAAGTAGCAGATGATTACGGTTTAAACTCGTTAAAATTTGTTTACACGGTTATTTCAGCTAATGGGAAATCAAAATCCAATACACTACAAGTTAAATCCGTTAATGGAACTCAATTAGGATTTGATTTTGCTGTAGATTTTAGAAGAGAAAATGTTCAATTGAAAGATCGAATAGAGTATTATTTTATTGTTGGAGACAACGATGGAGTCAACGGTAGTAAATACACGAAATCTCAAACTTATACCTATGAGTTACCCACGTTAGAGGAATTAAACGATACGCGAGAAGCAGATCAGGCAGAGATGCAAAAAAACATGTCTGATATTATAAAGCAAACACAGGATTTTCAGAATAAAGTAGAGAAGTTAAAAAAAGAAATAATGAATTCTAAATCTACTGATTGGGATAAACTCAATAAGGTGGAAGAATTAAAAAAGGAACAGCAAAATTTACAAGAATCATTGGAACAGTTAAAAGAAAAAATGGACCAAAGTATTCAAGAGAAAAATCAATTATCTGAAATGGATAAGGAATTACTGGAGAAACAAGAGATGATTGAGAAACTATTGGAGGAAGTCATGGATGATGAGTTAAAAAAATTGTTGGATGATCTAATGAAAATGATGGAGCAAAACAATAAGCAAGAACTTAAAAAAGAAATGGATAAGATAGATCAATCTGCAGAGGATATGAAAAAGCAGTTAGATCGTAGTTTGGAAATGCTAAAGAAGCTCCAGGTTAACGAAAAAATAGATGATATAGAGAAAGAGTTAAAAGAACTTGCAAAAGAGCAAGAACAGCTTAAAAAAGATATTGAGGGAGATAAATTATCCAAAGAAGAAGAAATTAAAAAGCAAGAAGAATTAAATAAAAAATTTGAAGATCTAAAAAAAGAATTAGCTGAATTAAAGAAGTTAAATGAAAAGTTGGAAAAACCTTTGGATTTAGATGATACTCAAAAATCGGAAGAAAAGATTTCTGATGAAATGAAAGAATCGAAAGAAGGATTAGAAAATGGTAAAGAAAAAAAGGCTGGTGAAAATCAAAAGTCTGCGGCAGATGAAATGAAAAAATTAGCAGAACAATTGGATAAAAAACAACAAGACGCTAACAAGCAACAACAGGAAGAAGACATTGATTTATTACGAAATATTTTAGAGAGTTTAATTACCCTGAGTTTTACTCAAGAAGAAACAATGAATAAGTTTTCGAAAGTGAGTGATACTGATCCGGCTTATAAAAAATATGGTCGTCAACAACGGGGTATTATTGATGATACTAAAATAATAAAAGATAGTTTATTGGCATTAGCAAAACGCCAACCTAAAATTGCTACTTTCATCGATACAGAATTGGCAACCATTGATAAAAATCATGATTTAGCTGTAGATGATATTGATGAACATAGAAGAAGAGATTTAAATCAACACCAACAATTGGTAATGACATCTTATAATAATCTAGCTTTATTACTAAATGAAAGTTTGCAGTCCATGCAACAAGAAATGCAAAGCATGATGGATGGCTCAGGTCAATGTAATAATCCAGGAAAAAAAGGAAGACCTAAGTCCGGACAAAATATGTCTTCTCAAGATATGAAACAGATGCTTAAAAAGCAATTAGAACAAATGCAAAAAGGTCAAAAGGAAGGTGGCCAAAAACCGGGTGAGAAAGGAAAAGGAGGAACGGAAGGAAAACAAGGTGAAGGTGAATTAAATGGTTTGGGAAATAAAGAAATTTCTAAAATGGCAGCTGAACAAAACGCAATAAGGCAACGGTTAGAACAGCTAAAAAAACAATTAAATAAAGAAGGTAAAGGAGAAGGGAATCAACTTGACCCATTGATAAAAGAGTTAGAAAAACAAGAAAAAGAATTAGTAAACAAGCGTTTTAGTTCTGATTTAATTAATCGTCAAAAGCAAATATTAACAAGACTTTTAGAAAGTGAAAAAGCATTAATGGATCGAGGTTTTGAGGAAAAAAGAGAATCAAAAAGTGGAAAAGATGATTTTTCTGGTAACAAAATCAGATTTGATGAGTATACCAAGGAAAAATTAAAACAAACTGAAATACTTCGATCTGCCGATCCTTTATATAGAAAATATTATAAAGACAAAGCGAACCAGTATTTCAACTTGAAATAATTAGTTGTTATATATGAAAGAAGGATATAAATTAATTGATTCGCTTCAAATACCCTCTGATTTTTCTGCCTTAGTGGACGTGGAAAATTTAGTTGATCGCGTTTGTGGAAACTTAGGTGTTCAGGAAGATGCTTATGGTAATGTATTAATCGCCGTAACAGAGGCTGTTAATAACGCTATACAACATGGTAATGAATTCAGTACGGACCTTACGGTTGATGTTTCTGTGGGTGATCAACCTGCTGAATTTTGTTTCAATGTTAAAGATAAGGGTAAAGGGTTTGATTTTTCAAGCTTACCAGATCCAACAGCACCCGAAAATCTATTGAAAGAAAATGGACGAGGTATTTTTCTTATGAAAAGTTTATCTGATGAAGTAGAATTTGAAGAGTCTGGTACTAGTGTTAGTTTATATTTTGTTAAATGATTGAATTTGAATTAATTAACATAGAAATTCCGGTGTTTAAGCCGGAATTTTTTATTTTGTCTCTAACGAATGTAATTCAAGAGGAAGGTTTTATTTTGGGTGATGTGACGATAATTTTAGTTACCGATGGATATCTTTTGGAAATGAATCAGAAACATTTGAATCATGATTATTACACGGATATTATCACTTTTGACTATTGTGAAGCAAACATAATTTCAGGTGATCTGTTTATTTCTATCGATAGAGTTAGAGAAAATGCATTGACCTTTCACACGGATTTTTTAATAGAATTGAATCGTGTTATGATTCATGGCGTGTTGCATTTATGTGGTTATAAGGATAAAACAGAAGAGGAAGAGCAATTGATGCGTGCTCTTGAAAATAAATATTTAAATTAATTGTTCCACGTGAAACAATGAGTATGTTACAGGTTTATGATGTTATAGTTGTTGGTGCAGGTCATGCTGGTTGTGAAGCTGCTAATGCTGCTGCTAAGATGGGTAGTAAGGTGTTATTGGTGACAATGAACATGAATACCATTGCTCAGATGAGTTGTAATCCAGCTATGGGAGGCGTTGCTAAAGGTCAAATTGTTCGTGAAATAGATGCATTAGGCGGTGGGTCTGGGATTGTTAGCGATAAAAGCGCAATTCAGTTTAGAATGCTTAATCGTTCTAAAGGTCCCGCTATGTGGTCCCCAAGAACTCAGAATGACCGCATGAAATTTGCGGAGGAATGGCGTTTGTTACTCGAGAGAAATGAGAATGTTGATTTTTGGCAAGACACCTGTAATGGATTGATTATAGAAGGCGATGTAGTTAAAGGTATTAAAACATCTTTAGGAATTGATATTTTTGCAAGGTCTGTTGTTTTAACTAATGGCACTTTTTTAAATGGATTAATTCATCTTGGTGAAAAACAGTTTGGTGGTGGTCGTGCTGCTGAAAAAGCATCAACGGGTATTACGGAAGATTTACTAAATTATGGTTTTGTTGCTGGTCGAATGAAAACGGGAACTCCGCCACGTGTTGATGGTCGTTCTTTAAATTATGAGATTATGGAAGAACAATTAGGTGATGAAAATCCGTCTAAGTTTAGTTTTTCTAACACAAAAGCGTTAGCTACTCAACGTAGTTGTTTTATAACGTATACAAATACGCAAACACATGATTTGCTGCGAACTGGTTTTGATCGCTCTCCTATGTTTAATGGTGCTATACAAAGTACTGGTCCGCGTTATTGCCCAAGTATAGAGGATAAGATTAACCGATTTGCGGATCGGGATAGACATCAAATCTTTGTAGAACCAGAGGG
>CAZTFG010000076.1:0-10929 GCA_964612725.1 uncultured Lishizhenia sp.
AGACGCAGCCGTCATCCATTGAACATCCCCCTCGCCTATTATTCCGCCACCACCACTACTGTCGTGATGAGCCACTTTACCTTTATAAGCAATCGTTACTGTCTCAAAGCCGCGGTGTGGATGAACTCCTACTCCTTTTGGTTTATCGCTAGGCGGAAAATAATACCGTGAATTATAATCTAACATGATAAAAGGATCCATGCGTTGCATATCTAAGCGGTAAGCACTTGGAATAAAATTATGAACTCGAAAACCGTCACCAACAAAATGAGGTTCTCTCGGTGGTACAATTACTTCAATATTTTTTGTTGACATCGATTTTTTAAATTAATTAGTAAGAAAAGGAGAAAATAAAATAGTTCGATTAATTTTCATCATTCGTTCCATCTTCTACATGGATTATGTGTAACACCCGATGAATAATTGGGGTCATAAAAACGGCTGTTAAACTTAGGAAAGCAACTCCGCTGTAAAGAGCGTAAAAAGAAGAGAAAATTTTAGCTGCTGGGGTAGTCATTTCTACAACAGGACCCATTCCGGTTAAAATCAAGGCGGCCATATGGAAACCATCTAACCACGAAATATCTGCTATATAATGATAACCAATGGTACCGATTGCCATAGAAAAGGTAATTACGGCCAAAGAAAGTAAAACATACTTTCCGATGCGCGCCATAAAACGAGGGAAAGTTGCTACTTGTTGATTTTTTCGTTCTAGCTTCATAACATTCAATTTAACAATTCCAATGAATAAATTAATCAAAGGATTCTGTTTGCCATTTCATTTTAAAAGTGGCTTGGATTATCGAAAGTAGTAAGTTTTATTAATAAAATCCCTTTAATTATCTTATCTTTGCAAAAAAAATTCAACTATGCTTACAGTAAGTAATGTGTCACTTCAATTTGGAAAACGAGTTTTATTTGATGAAGTGAATGTCAAATTTGTTAATGGAAATTGTTATGGTGTTATTGGTGCGAATGGAGCCGGAAAATCAACTTTTTTAAAGATTTTAACAGGCGATCAAGATCCGACAACGGGTAGAATTGATCTAGAGCCCGGTAAACGTATGGCGGTTTTAAGCCAAAATCACTTTGGTTTTGATGAATTTCCTGTGCTTCAAACTGTAATCATGGGACACAAGCGATTGTATGAAATCATGGTTGAAAAAGATGCATTGTATTCAAAACCCGATTTTTCTGATGAGGACGGAATGAGAACTGCGGAATTAGAAGGTGAATTTGCTGATCTGGAAGGTTGGAATGCCGAAACGGATGCAGCTACAATGTTGAGCAATTTAGGAATAAAGGAATCGCATCATTACTCATTAATGGGAGATTTACCCAATGAGTTGAAAGTACGCGTTTTACTTGCCCAAGCACTTTTTGGTAATCCGGACGTATTGATTCTCGATGAGCCAACAAATGACCTTGATTTGAAAACGATTGGTTGGTTGGAAGATTTTTTAATGGACTTTAGAAATACAGTAATTGTTGTATCGCATGACCGTCACTTCTTAGACACCGTATGTACACACATTGTTGATATTGACTTTAGCAAATTGAATTTGTTCACCGGAAACTATTCGTTCTGGTATCAATCCTCTCAATTAGCGGCTCGTCAACGTTCAGATAAAAACAAAAAAGCGGAAGAAAAGAAAAAAGAATTGATGGAGTTCATTGCTCGTTTTTCTGCCAATGCTGCAAAATCTAAACAAGCTACTAGCCGAAGAAAAATGCTAGATAATTTGGACTTGGAAGAAATAAAACCATCGTCAAGAAGATATCCAGGAATTACATTCCATCAAGATCGTGATGCGGGAAATCAAATTTTAACTATCGAAAATTTATCTAAAAAAACGGACGAAGGAGTTCAACTTTTTACTGATGTTAATTTTACGGTGAATAAAGGAGATAAAATTGCATTTATTTCAAAAAATTCTGTTGCATTAACCTCATTTTACGAAATTCTGAATGAAAACATGAAGGGAGACAGCGGAGAATTTACTTTTGGAACTACTATTTCTACGGCATACATTCCGAATGATAACCATCAGTATTTTGAAGGGAAAATTGCGTTGATTGATTGGTTGCGTCAATATGCACAAACGGATGAAGAACGCGAAGAAGTATACTTGCGTACTTTTTTAGGTCGAATGTTATTTACGGGTGAAGAAGCAATGAAAACAGCCAATGTACTTTCAGGAGGAGAAAAAGTTCGTTGTATGTTGTCCAAAATGATGTTGGCTAAGGCTAATTTGCTAATAATGGATGAACCCACGAATCACCTAGATTTGGAATCAATTACAGCCTTAAATAATGCAATGCGCGATTTTCCTGGAGTAATTTTGTTTACTTCTCATGACCACGAATTAGTAAATACTGTGGCCAATCGAATTATAGAATTAACACCCAACGGTATCATAGATAAAATGATGCCTTACGATGATTATTTAGCAGATGCTAAGATAAGTCAGTTGCAAGATGAATTGTATGCCTAATTGAATTTAACGTATGGAATCGATTGTTCACTACACATTCTCTGCCGAGGAACGAAATAAACAATATGTTCAAATTAAGGTAACTATTCCTGTTTCGAAAGATATTACCTTGGTGCATTTACCTTCGTGGAGACCGGGCAGATATGAATTAGGGAATTTCGCTAAAAACATCAATCGATTTCGTGTTTACAACGATGCTAATAAACCCATCCCATTTCAAAAAGTTTCAAAAGATACGTGGGAAATAAGTACATCTGCCACTGATTTTATTACGGTTCAGTATAATTATTATGCGTCAGAATTAAATGCCGGATCCACTTTTTTATCGGATAATCAACTATATGTAAATCCAGTTAATTGTTGTGTTTATACAGAGGAAACGCAACATTTACCATGTGAAGTTGATTTATCTATTCCTGAAACATGGAAAGTCGCTACCTCATTGAATGGTGAATTTAGTAAACGAAGAGCAGCCCATTTTGATGAATTAGCAGATTCGCCCTTTATTTGTTCACATCAGTTACAAGTTGAAACGTATTTAGTGAATGACACTAAATTTTATGTGTGGTTTAATGGTGAAATCAAAGTTGATTGGGATCGAATTCTCCCTGATTTTGAGGCGTTTTCCAAAAAACAGATTGAGAAATTTATTGAATTTCCTGTTAAAGAATATCATTTTCTTATTCAAATATTACCTACAAAAGCCTATCACGGTGTAGAACATTGCAAAAGTACAGTTATCACGTTAGGTCCAACCCATGATATTTTCAAAGGGTTATACAAAGAATTACTGGGCGTTTCTTCTCATGAACTATATCATTCATGGAATGTAAAAGCAATAAGACCTGCGGCAATGTGGCCATATGATTTTAAAAAAGAAAATTATTCTGAATTAGGTTACATTTATGAAGGAATTACTACTTACATGGGGGATCTTTTCCTGTTAAAAAGTGGTGTTTTCACTTTGGATCAGTACCTAACTGAATTCAATGTTCAACTACAGAAGCATTTCGATAATCCTGCTCGATTCAATTATTCGGTTGCACAATCTTCCTTCGACACATGGTTGGATGGATATGTTCCTGGTGCACCGGGTAGAAAAGTTTCAATTTATACAGAAGGATGTTTATTAGCTTTTGTAACTGATCTAAAAATTAGAGAGGCCACAAGCAATAAATACGGACTTGATGAAGTAATGAAACGCTTGTATTTTGAATTTCCCATGCAAGGAAAGGGTATTTCAGAAAGTGATTACAAAACCACGTTAGAAAATGTTTCAGGAATATCATTTGATTCATTTTTTTCAGATTTTATTCATGGTACTAATCCTTATGAGTCAATTTTAACTGAATCACTGGAATTTTTAGGCTTGGAATTAACACATAAACCTGCTTCCCTTTATTCAGAAGGAAGATTAGGAATGAAATTACTTCCATTAGGTAAATCATTCTACCTTACCGCAATGTATCCGGGGGGACCTGCCGAATTAGGTGGTTTGCGGATCGGAGATGAAATTATCGCTATAAACGATTATGTGCTGAACAACGATATCGAATCTTGGTTTGCCTATTTTGATGAAGATATAAAAGAAATTACTTTCATTCGCGAAGGAAAAATAAGAAGCGTACAACTTCCTGAAGTACAACGTTTCTTCTATGTAACCTATGCGGTAAAACCCATTGAAAATAAAAATAGCGCTCAAGAAAAAGCGCTAAAATTATGGATGGAGTAGAAAATCATCATCCGCTAATCTATAAGAATTTAATATTCTATTTTACATATTTTTTTGTTGGTCTGAACATTACTTGATAGTTTTTGTTTAATGTTTATAAAAATTTATTAAACAAAATAATATGAAAAAACAAAAAGGAAAATTAGTTGGTCTCTTCGGGATCCTACTAATTAGTTTCAACGGCCTATCGCAAACGAACGTTTTTGATAATGTAATTGCAACAAGTCCAAATCACAATTACCTAGAAGCTGCCTTAATTCAAGAAGGACTTGCATCAGCTCTTCAAAATCAATCTGCAACATTAACTGTATTTGCTCCAGACGATGCTGCATTTACATCGTTGGCTAACGCCTTAGGAACTGACATTAATGGTTTGTTAGCATTACCAAACTTAAGTGATATCTTATTGTATCATGTTTTAGGTTCAACTGTTCCTGCTTCAGGAGTAACGAATGGTGCAATTGTTCAGCCATTGAGTACTACGAATACTTTAAAACTAACTGCAACGGGTTCCGGTAACGTTTTTGTTAACCAAGCTCAAGTTAGTACTGCTGATCTAACGGCAACTAATGGTGTTGTACACGTTTTGAATAAAGTTCTATTACCAATTGAAACCGTAGCCGACGTTGCGATCGATAATGGATTTTCAACACTTGTTACTGCCGTTGTTACTGCCGAATTACTACCTGCCTTTACAGATCCGTTATCAACATTAACCGTTTTTGCACCAACAAATACTGCTTTCGACAATTTAGCAACTGCTTTAGGAACAACGGTTAATGGTTTATTGGCATTACCAAATTTGGCTGATATCTTAGCGTATCACGTTTTGGGTTCGGAAGTTCCTTCATCAGCTGTTACAAACGGAGCAATTGTTCAACCGTTAAGCTCATCCAACACATTAAAATTAACTGTTACCGGTTCTGGAAATGTTTTCGTTAATCAAGCACCAGTAACCTCAGTTGACATTAATGCAGATAACGGAATTGTACACGTATTGGGTGCAGTTGTTTTACCTGTTGAAACTGTTGCTGATATAGCTATAGACAACGGATTCACGTCTTTAGTTACTGGGGTAGTTACAGCAGAATTACTTCCGGCGGTAACAAATCCTTTGGCTAACTTAACTGTTTTTGCTCCAACTAATGCTGCATTTGATAATCTTGCAACAGCTCTTGGCACTACTGTTTCAGGCTTATTAGCACTACCTAACTTGGCTGATATTTTAACATATCATGTGTTGGGAACTGAAGTTGCATCATCAGCTGTTACAAACGGAGCAATTGTTCAACCGTTGAGTACAACTAATACATTAAAATTAACCGTTACAGGTGCTGGAAATGTTTATGTAAATCAAGCACAAGTTACTGCTGTGGATCTTACTGCTTATAATGGTATTGTTCATGTGTTAAATGGTGTTGTTCTTCCCATTGAAACCGTTGCAGATGTAGCAATTGATAACGGATTTACTACGCTTGTTGCTGCTGTGGTAAAAGCGGAATTATTACCTGTTTTAACAAATCCATTAGCAGAGTTTACTGTATTTGCTCCAACCAATACTGCATTTGATACTTTAGCAACCGCATTAGGAACAGATCTAAATGGTATACTTGCGTTACCTAATCTAGCAGATGTATTAACCTACCACGTTGTTTCTGGAACGGTACTTTCTACTGACTTAGTAGCAGGTCCTGTTACAACGGTAAATGGGGACAATGTAATTGTTACATTAACAGGCGGTGTAAAGATTAACGATGCTAACGTTACAACAGCAGATGTTCTAGCAGACAATGGAGTTGTTCATGTAATTGATAAAGTTCTTCTTCCTTCATCTGTTGGAGTTAATGAAAACCAAGAAAATAAAATCTCCGTTTTTCCAAATCCTACAGAAAATTACATAACGCTTGAAGTTAAAAATACAATGGACTTTAGTATAGTCGATTTGAATGGAAGAACAATACAAAATGGAGTGATAAACAATAACACCAACATCGATTTATCATCATTAAATTCAGGATCTTACATTTTACGCTTATCAAACGAAAATGGAACCCAAAACTTACCTATTATTAAAAAATAATTTAAACAATAAGTAAATTTTAGAGAGTCAGCAGCAGCTGGCTCTTTTTTTTGACTTGTATTTAGGTTGTTATCTAACGAAAATCACTTCTTCGTTAGGTACTCTGAATCGAGGGCCCCATATTCCTTCTTCCGTTCCTTTACCAACCGAAATAATCATATTTATTTCAGCACCTCGAGGTAAACCTAATGCACGCTTAACTCTTTTTTCATCGAACCCTTCCATTGGACAAGAATGAAATCCTTCAGCAGCAATAGAAAGCATGAATGTTTGGGCGGCCAATGCACACGATTTATGCACCATAATTCGTTGATTTGAACTTCCTCCCGTTCTAAAAAAAGGTTTTCTCAACCCGGCAAAGAAACTAATTAATCGTCGTATGGTTGACATGATTCCTAATCCATCGTTCATATAGAGCAATGGCATCACTTTTCCATAGTAATCCATTCCCCCTTTTTGTAACTTGTTTGGCTCACCAACAACGGTTTCTTTAATTTTACTTAAATTCCATTGAGCTCTCTCGCGCCATTTGTCTTTACGCGTAACAAAAACAACCATTTGCTGAGCAGTTCGTGCCGCCTGTTGATTCAAACAAAGAGGAATAAAATTCTTAAGTTCCTGTTCCGATTTTATCCAATAAAACTCCCACAATTGCATATTACTACTATTGGGTGATAATACAGCTCTTTCTATACTTTTTTTCATCACATCTTCCGGAACCGGAATGTTAGCATCGAAAACGCGATTAGACCTTCTAAAATTGATTATTTCTTGAAATTCGTTGGAGTACATACTTTTTTTTATTTGAGCAACAAAGTAAGTAAATTAAATTGCTTAAAATCAAATTTACTACTCTTTTATTCTACCAATTGCACAGCTCACATATGATTTTGCTGTTTTCAACAATGAATTTTTACCCACTTTCGGATATCCCATTTGATCCAACTTTTTAAATACTGTATTTTCGTCAAATTCACCTTCCAGCAAGACTTCACTTTTTTCTAAATCAACACCTACAGAAATTACTCCTGGAATTTCCTTTAGCTCCTTTTTTATACTTTTGATGCACCCACTGCATTTTATATTTTCCACTTGTACTTTCATGGTTTATCTTTTATGGAAAATTAAATCAAAACACTTCAAAACAGTGTCAGATTAATTACTTTTATTTTCAACTATTTTACCTTTTTAATCTAAAATAATTTAAGTAATTAATACTTACTTTTGTAATTCAAATAGGACACATGAAAATATCGTATAATTGGCTAAAAACATATATCCAAACAGATTTAACACCTGTAGAAATGGGTGAAATCCTAACTCAAACAGGCCTCGAGGTGGAAGGAATTGAAAAAATAGAAGCCGTAAAAGGAGGTTTGGAAGGTGTTGTAATTGGCGAGGTTCTAACATGTGAAAAACACCCAGATGCAGATAAATTAAAGATTACTACCGTGGATGTTGGCACTGAAATTCTACAAATTGTATGTGGTGCAAGCAATGTAGCGGTTGGTCAAAAAGTACCTGTTGCAACCGTTGGATGTACCCTATATCCTAAGCCAGATGAAGCTTTTAAGATAAAATTATCGAAGATTCGTGGAATTGAATCCCAAGGAATGATTTGTGCAGAGGACGAACTCGGAATTGGAACATCTCATGAAGGAATTTTGGTTTTGGATCCATCCACAACGAATGGAACCCAAGCTGCTGAATATTTTCAACTGGAAAATGATTATCAACTTGAAATCGGATTAACACCAAACCGTGCGGATGCCCTGGGCCATTTTGGAGTAGCGAGAGATCTAAAAGCCTATTTGAATATTCATCAATCACAACAACTAAAACTTCAATTACCAGATGTTTCAGCTTTTAAAGCGCAACACAACAATTTAAAAATAGAAGTTTCAGTTGAAAATTCTGATGCTTGTCCGATTTATTGTGGTGTAACTATTGAAGGATTAGAAGTAAAACCTTCTCCTGCTTGGTTACAAAATAGATTACGTTCAATCGGACTAAGTCCAATAAACAATGTGGTTGATGTTACCAATTTTGTTATGCGTGAATTAGGAACTCCACTTCATGCATTTGATGCGTCCCAACTAAATCAAAAAATTGTAGTTCGAAATGCTGTCCCAGGAAGTAAATTCGTTACACTTGATGGGATTGAACGCACGTTGGATGAATCAAATCTAATGATAACGAATGGGGAAGAAAATTTATGCATTGCCGGAGTGTATGGAGGTATAAACTCTGGCATTAAAGATTCTACTACTTCTATTTTTATAGAGGCCGCTTATTTTGAACCGGTATCAATTCGAAAAACAGCTAGAAGTTTTGGACTAAATACAGATGCCAGTTTTAGATTTGAAAGAGGTATCGATCCCGAATTAGTGGAATTTGCATTAAAGCGTTCTGCATTGCTGATTAAAGAAATTGCAGGTGGTGAAATTTCCATGGAATTAAAAAAGATTATAAATAATCCTCCAAATTCGAATAAAATTGAGTTCAATCTAAAAAAATCCAATGAATTATTGGGTATTCATTTAAACGAAATTGAAATTGATCAAATTCTATCTGAACTAGATATTAAAGTCGAATCTAAAGATGGTGAAACATGGACTTTAAGTTCTCCAGCGTATCGCGTTGATGTACTGAGAGCATGCGATGTTTCTGAAGAAATACTAAGGATTTATGGATTTAACAAGGTTGAAATCCCTCAAAAATTAAATAGTTCTGTTACCATTTTTCCAAAACCAAACTTGGAGAAAATTCAAAATACAGTTGCGGACTTATTAGTATATAAAGGTTTTAATGAGGTGTTAAATAATTCATTAACCAAACAAAACTATGAATCCCTTAATGATACGGACAACCTAAATACAGTTAATATTCTAAATCCATTAAGTCAAGAACTAAATATTATGCGTAAAACGCTCATATTTGGCCTATTAGAAAATATTCAACACAATCAAAATAGACAACATAGTAACCTCAAACTTTTTGAATTTGGTAGCTCTTATTCCAAAACTGAAAGTGGCTTTCATGAGGAAAAGCATCTTACCCTTGCGATAACAGGAAAAAAACAAGTAGAACGATGGAATTCAAATAAAGAACTAGTTAGTTATTTTTCCATAAAAGGAATAGTTGAAGCTATTTTAACGAGAATGGGTCTATTGAAATTTTGTTCTTATACTGATTTAGAAAATGGGATTTATGCAGATGGTCAAGCGTTGAAAATTCAAGGAGTAACTATTGCGGAATTGGGTTGGTTGAATAAAAAAATCAATAAAACCTTCGATATTAAACAACCTGTATTTGTTGCTGACTTAAAATGGAATGCCATTACTAATTTCCTCAAGTTAAATTCCATCAGATATCAAGAATTACCAAAAACTTTTGAAGTGCGACGCGATTTTTCACTATTGATAAATGAAAACATCACTTTTAACGAAATTCGTCAAGTCGCACAAAAAACAGAAAAGAAACTCCTTAAAAATGTTGAATTATTTGATGTTTATGAGGGTAAAAACTTAGAAGAAGGTAAAAAATCGTATGCCGTTTCATTTAATTTTCAAGATAATGATAGTACTTTAACAGATTTACGAATCGAATCTGTGATGGAAAAAATCAAAGCCGGTTTAGAAAAAGAATTAAATGCCCAATTGAGATGAAAAAAAGATTAATTTATTTATTGATTGCATTATTACCTGTTTTTAGTTCTTGTAAAAAATCAAGTACAGGTTGGATAAAAGCAACCATACAAGATTTAACCGGTTTGGATGGGTGTGGAATGGTAATTCAATTAGAAAACCAATCGTATTTAGAACCAATCAATTTACCTGATTTTAATGATGATGCCACGATAGAAGATAATCAAAAAGTATGGGTTAAATATCAAGAAATTTCAGGTGGAAGTATTTGTATGGTTGGTGAAATTATTGAAATCAAGGGGTTACAAGACCGTTAAAATCAGTTAATTGAAGTAATTACATCCTGCATATGTTTATGGATTCTTTCTAAATTTTTGATAATTACTTTTAATTCCTCTTGTTCTTTCGTTAAATTATTTTCTGTACTTTTTATATATTCCCATTCTTTTGAACATGAATAAATCCGATGTAGCCCTTGTATTTTATTATTAAAATCATTATTTGTTTGTATGATTTTTTGCTTTGAGGTATTAAATTTTTTCTTCTCCTCAATCACCTTATATAAGTCATCGTTCAATTGTTTACATTGCTCCTCATGTGAACGCGCTTTTTTTGAAATAATCTCTACAATTTGATTCTCTTGATTTTTCAATTTTTCAGTAAGATCCTTCTCTGTTTGTACTAAATCAAGAATCATTTGATTGAATTTTTTGCTGGTAATTTGAACATCCAAGAATTCTACGTTAGAAAATTCCCTAGAAATAAACGTTGAAAAATCGGATGCTATTGCTGTTATTAATTTTCCTTTTTTATCAAAGTCTTTCAGAGATTGCTTCATTACCTTTTTAGTTTGTTTGAATCGACTCCATTCATTAGAATTCGATTGAATTTGAGTTTTACCCCTAGTATATTGAATAAAATTAGCGTATTCACTATTAACCAATGTTTTAATACTATTTAGGTCTTGTAATG
>CAZTFG010000077.1:0-10747 GCA_964612725.1 uncultured Lishizhenia sp.
TATACAAGCCCAGTTCAGTTCCTAAGAATAGTAAATTCGGATTTTTGTAATCTTCCTGAATATTTCTAGCAAATGTCGAAATTTCTTTAGTTGAGATTGAATTCCAAGTTTTACCAAAATCTGTTGTTTTGTATACATAGGCATTGTAATCGTTTTTCGTATGCCCGTCAAAAACCGCATATGCTACTCCTTCACCAAAAATGCTGGCTTCAATGTGATAACACCATGTATTAGCGGGTAACCCTTTCACATTCAAGGTAACATTTGACCATGTTTTACCACCATCTTGAGTCACCTGCACATTACCATCATCGGTTCCCACCCACATCACTTTTTCATTTAAAGGCGATTCGGCAATGGTAAAAATGGTACAATGATTTTCTGCGCCTGAATTATCTGCGGATAAACCACCTGATTCAACTTGATTTTGTTTGGTTTTATCATTTGTCGTAAGATCAGGAGATATTTTTGTCCATGAATTTCCCATATCGTTTGACACATGTAAAAATTGACTTCCAATTAATAAACGATCTGGATTATGTTTACTTGTAGTTATGGCGGCATTCCAATTGAATCTCAATTTAGGGTCTCCGGCTACCGGATAAGGTTTAATCACTTTCAGTTGTTGATCTTTTGTATCAAACCTCCAAACTGCCTCAGCACCTTGCATTTCTGAATATACTATATGCGGTTTCGTTGGATGAGGATAAACCCTAAATCCATCTCCTTGACCAACCAATTCCCAATCTCGTGCTTCAATCCCTCCCGGGCTGGCTGATGGACCAAACCAAGAGTTATTATCCTGCAATCCACCATAAACAAAATAAGGCTCTCTATCATCCACACTTACATGATAAAACTGACTGATAGGTAAATTCTCAATCATTTCCATGGATGTTCCTTTATTCAAACTTCGGTATAGTCCGCCATCCGTTGCAACGAAAACTTTATCTGAATTGAATGGATCAAATGCAATATCATGAATATCAGCATGCATAGCACCTAAGCCCTTGAAGGTTTTGCCGCCATCACGACTAATAGAACCAAACAAACCAGCTTTAACAACAACTTCCGAATTTTTTGGATCCACCGTAATACGTGAAAAATAGAATGGACGAACTGTCAAACCAAAATCACCATTAAGGAATTTCCAGTTTTGACCACCATCTTCAGATCGATAAAGCCCTTTTTGTTCTGCTTTTTCGGACTCAATTACCGCATAGACAATTTGTGGATTAGATGGTGCAACTGTTACAGCAATACGACCTAATTTACCAGACGGAAAACCATTGTGAATTTTATTCCAAGTAGCTCCGCCATCCGTACTTTTATAGAGCGCGCTAGATAAACCTCCGGAATTAAAAGAATAAGCAGTTCGACGAAATTCCCAGAAAGAAGCATATAATATTTGTGGATTTGAGGGATCCATGATGAGTTCAGAGCACCCTGTTTTTTCATTTACATAAAACACTTTATTCCATGTTTTTCCACCATCCGTTGTTTTATACACCCCACGTTCTTGGCTATCTCCCCAAAGTGCACCAAGGACTCCAACATACACAATATTCGAATTTTTAGGATCTATTTGAATGGACGAAATCCTGTCGGATTTTTCGAGGCCCATTTTGGTCCAATTCTTTCCACCATCGTTTGTTTTGTATATACCATCGCCCATTGAAACACTGTTTCGCGTCCAGACCTCGCCTGTACCAACCCAAACCGTATTATCCGGATCAGAAGGATCAACCGTTACTACACCGATTGATTGACAATATTTATCAAAAATGGAAGTAAAATTCACTCCTCCATCAATAGATTTCCATACCCCTCCCCCAGCAGTGCCGACATACACCATTTGTGAATTTGAAGGATGCATTTCAATATCAGAAACGCGTCCACTCATTAATGCCGGACCAATATGTCGTGCTTTAAGATCACCAAAAAAATCAGATGCTATGAGTGATTTTTCATTTTGAGCTTGAGTACTGAATGCCATAGCAACGCCCAAACAAACCAATATTTGCTTTACCATAATAAGAAAAAATATATGAATTAGTTACCTGGAAACTTAAACGTTTTTTCGTCAACTGTTGTATTGATCAACACCTTATCGAAGGTGATATTTTGTGACATTCCATCCTTAATACCGCTTGATTGGGAGAAAGCAATCATTACTCCATCAACCTCTTGATAATCGCTGTATTTTGTTTGAGCAATCTTACCTTTCATTTCGCCTGTTGGAATTTCAGTTTCAGTTAAAATGGGCACAAAGTTTTCAGCATCGATATAAAAATACTCAACACTTGGAACTTCTTTACCCTCAGACAATAGTGTTTTTTTATCCAATTTTATTTTAAAACACTTCACCCCGTCAATAGACTCTTCACCCATTAGTGTTGGTGTATATCCTTGAGATTTATACGTTACTAAAGCATTTGGAAAACTTTTAGCTCCTCTTTTTGTGTTTTCTGTATCATCAGACTCTGCTTTTTCTGCTTTTTGTGTCATGAAATTGGTGCTCCAAACTGTTTCACCATCAAATGCACCTTGAATAATTTCTTGTCCTTGAAAATTAATTTTGGTGTACATTCTACCATCAGCCATCATTACCACTTCTACGGGAATCATCATACCTCCAGCATCTACGTTTGCAGTCATTAACATACTTTTTACGCTTGTCCATTTATCACCCCCAATGGTAGCGTGGTATTTAGAAATTATTTCTTCAATGGATTGACTAAAAAATGAGTTAGCCAAAAAAAGAAATGCAAAAGAAAGAATTGTATTTTTCATAATTACTAAGTGTTTATTAAGAGACGAAGATACCGATTAATTTGTTACTAATGTTGTCAAAAATTGCTTTGAAATTAAATTGTCATTCAGATGAATAACTATAAATAAACAGAACTTGCTTGAAGCATGAGTTTACAAAAAATAGTTTGCAGGATTGTAATATTTAAACTACTAAATCGGATTTAATTCGTTTTAATTAATTTAATTTTACATAATTTGTAATATTTTGATTGTATAATCGGAAAAAAAGCGATAATATTGTTTAAAATTTGCAGTGTGAGATTAAGGAGGAAAATAAAAGATTATTCAAATGTCCCATTAACACACAATGTGGTGATGGAAGCGCTTGCCTCATATGGGCGACCGAATGACAAAATTAGTGAGATGATCAAAGGAAGTGAGTTAATAGCACTTCGTAGAGGCCTTTATGTCCCAGGACCAGAACTGGATTTGCCCCTTCCCCACCATTTTTTAATCGCTAATCATTTGAGAGGTCCTAGCTATGTTTCTTTGGAATCAGCATTATCTTATTGGGGGTTGATACCTGAGCGCGTTTATGAAATTAGTTCTGTCACCACAAAAACAACCAAAACCTATGAAACTGCCATCGGAAGGTTTAGTTATCAGCATTTAACTACTCCCTATTACTCATTTGGAATACAAAGTATTCAACTTACTGAATTGCAAACTGCCATGGTGGCTTCACCTGAAAAAGCACTTTGCGATAAAATAATTTTAACGTCCGGAGTATTATTGCGAAGTATACCACAAACCTGGGATTTTCTGCTAGAAGACTTACGGTTGGATGAGGATATACTGCGCCGTTTTGATATCGCTACAATACAATCTTGGATTGAGGACGCACCTAAAAAAAATAGTCTTCAAATGCTTGTTAAAACGTTAGAACGCTTATGATAAAAGCATGGATAGCGGAATACAATCCGCAAAACGAAGAGGAAACATTGGCTGCATTGCGTGAAATCTAACAAGAAATTGCGCTTGCCGCCTTGTCAAGAACCGACTTTTTTAAAAAAGCAGCATTTTATGGGGGGACCGCCTTACGCATATTTCATGGCTTAGATCGATATTCGGAAGATTTGGATTTTTCCTTACTTGAAACAGACCCTGATTTTTCGTTAACGCCCTATTTTTCAGCTATCATTTCCGAATTTGAATCGCTTGGTATTCGAGTGAGTATACGCGAAAAAGACAAACGAATCAAAACACAAGTTGAATCAGCATTTTTGAAAACAGAAACCATTTGGCAAGAGTTGGTCTTGGAAGATATAGTTAGACAACATGGAATATCATCGAATAAATCAGTCAAAATAAAAATTGAAATCGATCGGATTCCTCCATTAGGATTTGTAACAGAAGAGAAATTATTACTTCGTCCATTCTCATTTTACGCCAATTGTTTTGATTTACCGAGTTTATTCGCAGGTAAATTACACGCTTTATTGTTTCGTAAATGGAAAAACAGAGTAAAAGGAAGAGATTGGTATGATATGGAATGGTATATCCGAAAAGGAGTACCGTTAAATATGCACCATTTCTTGAGTCGCGCACATGAAACCAACGATTGGAAAGAAAATACTATAAACCAGGAGCAAATAATCCAACTGCTGACCGAAAAAATCAATGTTGTATCAATGGATGCCGTGAAGGAGGATGTTCAACGCTTTATTCAAGATGATGAAAAACTAAAAATTTGGAGCTCAAATTACTTCAAAGACTTGATTCAATTTATGAAATTTGAAAAATAAATTAGCTGCAATTCAGCTCATCCCACTTTATTATTGAACTAACATTCCATACCTTTGTGTCATGTCAGGAAATTCATTTGGAAAAATCTTTACTCTTACCACATTTGGTGAATCTCACGGAAGTGCTATTGGAGGAGTGATTGATGGGGTTCCGGCAAATTTCTCACTAGATTTAGATCTAATTCAACATGAGCTGGACCGCAGAAAACCAGGACAATCAACCTTGGTGACTCAACGAAAAGAATCGGATACTGTTCAATTTTTATCTGGGATTTTTGAAGGAAAAACTACCGGTTCGCCGATTGGCTTTGTGATTCAGAATGAAAATCAAAAATCAACCGATTACGCACACCTCAAAGATACATTTCGTCCTTCACATGCCGACTTTACCTACCAACAAAAATACGGTCATCGAGATTTCCGTGGCGGAGGAAGAAGTAGCGCTCGAGAAACAGCATCTAGAGTGGTTGCAGGAGCCATTGCCAAGCAATTCTTGGCGTCGATTGGTATTCGATTTTCAAGCTATGTGGATCAAATAGGGGCAATTCGTTTCGGAAACGATTCATTTTTTGAACAATTCGTAATTGAATCGAATGCGGTGCGGTGTCCGGATGAGAAAACAGCAGCAGAAATGGCTAATTTAATCCTTGAAACGCGAAAAAACGGAGATACCATTGGCGGAGCAATTCGTTGTATCATCGAAGGAGTACCCACCGGATTGGGCGAACCCGTTTTTGATAAATTACACGCCGAACTTAGCAAAGCAATGCTATCAATAAACGCCGTAAAAGGGTTTGAAATAGGAAGCGGTTTTGATTCAATATCAATGAATGGGTCGGTTCACAATGATATTTTCAACGCAGATGGTTCAACAAAAACGAATCATTCGGGCGGAATACAAGGTGGGATTTCCAATGGAATGCCTATTTCTTTTCGCGTAGCATTCAAACCGGTCGCAACCATTATGCAAAATCAACCAACTATTGATCAACATGGTTCCAGAACCGAGATAGCAGGAAAAGGACGACATGATGCCTGTGTGGTTCCTCGGGCAGTCCCTATTGTTGAAGCCATGGCAGCTCTTGTCCTAATGGATTTTTACCTAAGAAATAAGTCAGTACATTTGTAAAAAAATAGATTATGATTCAACGCATTCAAACAGTTTACTACGCGCTATCGATGATTTTTTTAGGCGTATTGCTTTCAGGAATGGATTTACTTCGCTTTGTAGCAAAAGATAGTTCATACGTGTTCAACGTTCATGGTATCACACAGCATTTTACTGATTCCAAACTTGCTTCTGTTCCAACCAAATCATTACCGCTCTATTTATCCGTAATAGGATTGATTCTCCTACAATTTGTAGTAATCATGTCCTATAAAAATCTCAATCGCCAGTTTCAATTAGCACGTTCTATTTTCTTTTTGTACTTATTGATATTAATTGCCTTTGTTGTTTTTGCAACTATTGGATATTCTCCATCAAAAAGTATAGAAACGACTCGTGAATTGGGGCTCGGATTTATTTTCCTGGTCCTAGGATTTCCTTTCGCATTTTTAGGTCAAATTGCTATAAAAAGAGATAAAAAACTATTGGATTCATTAAATCGCTTGAGATAGTACAAATAGTACAATATCCATCTGCCCTACGTCAAAAGAAAAAACTAACTTCGTAATCCATTAGGGATTAATCCAACTTATTTACATGAATTATCTTTCCGTTGAAAATCTGACCAAATCATTTGGTGACCGTTTATTATTTGCTGACCTTACCTTTGGGATTGACCAAGGACAAAAAGTGGCCATCGTCGCCAAAAACGGTAGTGGTAAAACAACATTGCTTCGCTGTTTGATGGACCTGGAGCAAATTGATTCAGGGAGAGTGGTGTATCGCAATGATATCAGAGTGGCATTCATGGAACAGACCGAAAACATGGATGAATCACAAACGATTTTGGAATCCATTTTTGACCATGATTTACCAGAATTAAAAGCCTTAAAAAAATACAATGAAGCTCTAATAGACAATGATCAAGACAAGCTAAATGAATGTTACGAAGAATTAACTGAATTAAACGCTTGGGATTATGAAGTACGAGTTAATCAAATACTCTCAGTTTTAAAATTAACGGATTCAAAACGATTGATTGGGAGTCTTTCAGGTGGACAAAAAAAGCGTGTTGCTTTAGCAAAAACCTTACTTTCGGATGCTGATTTCATGATTTTGGATGAGCCAACCAATCACTTGGATTTGGATATGATTGAATGGTTAGAATCTTATTTATCCACTTCAAAATCAACGCTTTTAATGGTGACACACGACCGCTATTTTCTGGAAGTGGTTTGCGATACTATATTTGAATTAAGCGATGAAACTTTGTATCAATACAAAGGAAATTTCTCCTATTACTTAGAAAAGAAAGCGGAACGAGAGGAACAAATGCAATCTACCATAGATAAGGCGAGAAATACATTCCGCAAAGAATTGGAATGGATACGTCGGCAACCAAAAGCCAGGAGTACCAAATCAAAATCACGGGTGGATGCCTTTCAGGATATTAAAAATACGGCCCACCAACGAATTGATAAAGATGAAATAGATATACCAATCAAAATGGAACGTTTGGGGACAAAAATCCTTGAACTCCATCACATGGGGAAATCATTTGGTAATACGAAAATATTAAATGACTTTTCGTATCATTTCAAGCGCAAAGAACGCGTTGGTATCGTGGGTCAAAATGGCGCAGGAAAAACAACTTTCCTAAACTTAATTCAAGATAAAGAACCGTTGGATAAAGGAAAAGTGGTTGTAGGTGAAACGATTGTTTTTGGTTATTACAGCCAAGAACTCATACAAGTTGATCCGGACAAACGCGTGATTGAAGTTATTAAGGACATTGCTGAATTCATTCCATTAGAAAAAGGAAAACAACTCTCAGCAGCTCAATTGCTTGAACGTTTTTTGTTTTCTCGCGATGTACATTATCAATACGTACATAAACTAAGTGGAGGAGAAAAACGGAGATTAAAATTGTTAACGGTTTTGATGAGTAACCCCAATTTCTTGATCTTAGATGAACCAACAAACGACCTTGACATCTTTGTGATGAGTGTATTGGAGGACTATCTTCAATTGTTTGAAGGGTGTTTGATTGTGGTGTCTCACGACCGTTATTTTATGGATAAAATGGTTGATCATTTATTTGTTTTTGAAGGTGACGGTGAAATCAAGGATATCATTGGAAACTATACGGATTATCGCAAAAACCAAAAACTAGAAGCGAGGGAATCCAAAAATAATCCGATAAAGGAGGTGGAGGTTAAAACCGAACCCAAAGTGGTTGAAAAACCAATTGAAAAACGCAAGTTAAGCTTTAAGGAAAAGCAAGAATACGAGAATTTACCTTCTGAAATAGAACAATTAGAAGAAAAAAAAGAGCTTCTCACCGTTGAGCTTTCAGATGGTTCGAAGAGTAACCAGCAGATAATGGAAATTGGTGCCGAATTAGCAAAAGTTGTTGCCGAATTAGAACTAAAATCGGATCGTTGGTTGGAACTGGCTGAGTTTGTTTAATCCCTGATTTTTGGTAACTTGGTGTTATATTTGCTAATCACTCGAAAATATTTGCCATGAAAACACTTTTATTCACTTGTGCAAGCTTACTTATTCTAACTGCTTGTGCAACCATGAAAAAAACAAAAAAAATGGACCAATCCTCCAACAACAACAAACCTATCTCTGAAATAGGGGTTGCTCAAATCGGTAAGCCAGCCGTTTCTGACATGTGTACGATTGAACGAGCCAAGCTAACTGGAAATATCTTAGAACTAACAGTGAGTTATTCAGGTGGGTGTGAAGTGCATCAGTTCGAATTAATTGGTAATCCAAATATTGCAAAATCCCTCCCCCCTATCCGATCCATCGAATTGGTGCACAAATCAAATGGAGATGCGTGCAAAGCAAAAATGGAAGAAACCCTTCGATTTAATCTTTCCAACTTGGCTTATCAACAAGAAACGGGCAGCGTGATAAAGCTCAATTTAAGCGGATGGAAAGAACAACTTATCTATACTTTTGAATAACAGCAACATGAAAATTGGCGTATTATTATCTGGATGTGGCGTATATGACGGAGCAGAAATTCAAGAAACCGTTTTAACGCTTTTAGCACTTGACGAAGCAGGAGCAGAAGCGGTTTGTTTAGCCGTTAATAAAAATCAGCACCACGTCATCAATCATCTATCGGGCGAAGAAATGCCTGAAAGTCGAAACATGATAGTAGAAGCTGCTCGCATTGCACGGGGAGCTGTTCATGACCTTTCCACGTTTGATGTTTCGAACCTAGATGCTCTGGTTATTCCGGGCGGATTTGGAAGCGCCAAGAATTTTTCAACGTGGGCTTTTGACGGACCAAACGGATCTATTTTACCCGAAATAAAAAAAATAATTCAACAATTCATTTCCGATAAAAAACCGATTGCTGCATTGTGTGTGAGTCCGGTTTTGATGGCATTGGCGCTGGGTGATTCAGAATTACATCCAACAATGACTTTAGGTTCTAATTTGGAAAAATCACCGTATGATATTCAGGCATTTACTGCGGGAATGGAGCAAAAAGGAGTTTCCTCAGAAATGAAAACCATACGCGAAATTTCTGTAGATGAAAAACTTAAGATCGTATCAGCACCCTGCTATATGATGGAAGCTTCTATTGTTGAAATTAGAAATAATATTTCCCAAGCAATAAAAGCTTTAATTCAACTTATCTGATGGATTCGTACCAACATGAAGATTGGTTGCGGAAACGCAAAGAAATGAAGGCTTCGCGCTCTGTTGAACGTATTTTCGAAGGAATACAACATCACGATCGATTTGCCTTGAGCGCAGGAATCACTTTAATTGAAAGTCAGCTAGAAAGTGACAAACCATTGGCTAATGAATTGATTCGAAAATGTCTTCCTTTTTCAGGTAAATCAAGAAGGATTGGAATTACGGGTGTTCCCGGAGTTGGAAAAAGCTCTTTTATTGAATCGTTTGGAAAAGTAATTTTGGAACAAGGATACAAATTGGCTGTTCTAACAATCGATCCTTCATCCGCCACAACCGGTGGAAGTATTTTAGGCGATAAAACAAGGATGCATAACTTGGTGCAAGAACCCAATGCCTACATCCGTCCTTCAGCGGCTGGAAATACGCTGGGAGGAGTGGCACGGGCAACACGTGAGAGTATTTATTTGTGTGAGGCAGCAGGATTTGATGTAATTCTTATTGAAACGGTTGGTGTTGGTCAATCTGAAACGATGGTTCATTCCATGGTTGATTTTTTTCTATTATTGATGCTAGCCGGAGCAGGAGATGAATTGCAAGGAATCAAACGCGGTATCATGGAATTGGCGGATGCGTTGTTGATTACCAAAGCCGATGGTGATAACGTAAAAATGGCAAAATTAGCCAAGTCAAGTTATGCAAATGCGTTGCATTTATTTCCGCCTAAAGAAAATGAGTGGATTCCAAGAACAGAAATTTGCAGTTCATTAACCGGAAGTAATTTAGACGAAGCATGGAAAATATCGGATGAATTTTTCAGACACAACACCTCCAATGGCTGGATTGAAAAAAACAGACACATACAAGACATCGATTGGATGAAAGAAACACTCAATGAGTTGATATTGGCTAGTTTTTACTCTCAGAAAGGGTTTGAAGCGAGTTTAATTACCATAAAAGAAGCAGTCTTAACTCAACGAATGAGTGCCTTTGAAGCTGCTGAGGCGGTGTATCTTAAATTTGGGAAGATAAATTAGACAATATATTGTTTACCGAATCTGATAAAAATCCGAGTCAATTCCTTGTTGAATAGTTTAAGTGAATCATTCATGGCACAATTAATACTTTGATTATTTTCTAATCATTATTTTTGGTTATTTTTTCGTATATTCATTTAAAAATTTGTACGATGGAATTAGAACAAATCAAAAACAGCATCCTCGAAATTAGAGGAATGAAGGTAATTCTCGATTTTGAATTGGCGAAGATGTATCAAGTAGAAACAAAGTATTTAAAACGAACCGTTAGGAATAATCTCAAAAGATTCCCTTCTGATTTTATGTTTGAGTTGACATTTGAGGAATGGAATAACTTGAGGTGCAAATTTAGCACCTCAAAAAATGCCGGTGGAATAAGG
>CAZTFG010000078.1:0-10731 GCA_964612725.1 uncultured Lishizhenia sp.
GCGTTAACAGATTCAACTAAAGATTTTACAGGTAATTATGTAGAGAATGCACCACGGAAAATAAATCGTTTTGGACTAACTTATAAATACAAGGGATTATCATTTACAGCGCAATGGAATCAAATTGGAGAAGTATATACAGATGCTTTAAATACGGTTACTCCAAATGCAAAAGCAACTATTGGAAAGTTAGATGGATATCATGTAATGGACATTTCAATGTCTTATGTAATCAACAAGCATTTTTCAATCAAAGGTGGGGTGAATAATGTGACAAATGAACAATATGCAACCCGAAGATCAGGTGGATATCCAGGTCCTGGAATTTTACCTGGCAATGGAAGAACAGGATACCTTTCTATTGCTGCAAAATTTTAATTTCAGACCACGACAATAAATTATTTTACTGAATAAAAATACGAAAACCAGCTAATTTTAGTATTTTCGATACAGTGAAATCAATTCGTGTTCTAATCTACCTGTATTTTTTATTTTTTATTGGATCGCAAACACTCGTTTATGGCCAACAAAATAAAGAATTGGAAATTAACAATGCCATTGTAAAGGCATCAACGACCTCACAAAAAATTGAGCTACAAGTTGAACTGGGGAAGTACTATTTAACGACAAATCTTTCTAAGGCTAAGGATCTTTTGGATTATTTTAAAAAAACCAGCGCCTATAAATCAAAAAATGTATACTTCCGATTGACATTATTTGAAATTCAATACAACCATGCAATAAAAGATAATGAAACTTTCAATCGACTAATTGAACAAAATAAAGACTTTTCGAAAAGCCAAATTACTGAAAAGGAGAAAATTGAGTGGTTAAACTATACTGGAATTGCAAAACAACTTAAATTGGATTATTTAAGCGCATTGGCCATTCATAGTCAAGCTTTAAAAAGGAATCAACGGCTTAGAAATCATATATTATCCGCCGAATTAAATCGGATGATAGCGTGGGATTACGCCAATTTGAACAAAAAAGACAGTGCCTTATATTTTTCCAATCGCAGCATCGTTTTCGCTCGAAAAACAAATTCAAAATCATCCATACTCGCTGAATGCATCAATACGCAAGCGTTGATTTATAAATATTTTAATCAGGTTGAAATTGGAATTGCAAAAAATATGCTTGCCATCGAAATTATTGAAAACACCACCGACTATGAAAAATTAAGCCGATATAACCGAGAAATAGGTCTCTCCCAGCTAGATATAAAAAACTGGGAGGAAGCTGAATCCTACTTTAAGAAATCTTTATCGTTTGCTAATCAATTACAAGATCAATCTCAAATAGGTTTAGCGCTCATTTACTTGGCAGCCGTGGAATTGGGAAAAAAAAATCTAACCAAAGCTAAGGACTTTGCCTATCAAGCGGAATCAGCCTTGAGCAAATCACTCGATTTGGAGGCAATTGGGGACGTTGATAATTTTATTGGAATATTATACAGCGAATTAAAAGACTACAAGCAAGCTGCAGTTCGCTTAAACAAAGCCTTGGTGAATTACGAAAGTATCGGTAATCGGAATAAAATTGCAACCGTTTATCATTATGTTGGCAAGGTACTTTTAGAGCAAGGTAAATTCTTGGAAGCAGAATCATTTCTAAATCGTTCAATTAACATGCGTAAGGAAATGAAACAAATCAGTTCGATTCACGAAAGTTATAAAGTGTTATCGGATTTATTTTTAAGAAAAGGAAATATTCAAAGTGCATTTCAGTATTTAAATTTCTATGTTCAATATTTGGACAGTAATAATTTACTTCAATCTGCCCGAAGTATTGCCGAAATAAATGAAACGTTCAAAACCCAAGAGCAACTTCGAACGATCAATTTACAAAGCGATTCAATTAGAAGTGCCAAAGAAAAGCAAGAATTAACAAACTCGAAATTAGAAAACACCCAGTTAAGAAACACCTATCAACTTATCACGATTGTATTTATTTTATTCATCGTTTTAGCAGCAGGATTGATCCTTAAAAATTACTGGAATCGCAATAAATTATTACAATTACAGAAAGAATCTGAAATGTCTCAAACATTGCTTAGATCCCAAATGAACCCCCATTTTATTTTCAATGCAATGTCTGTTATTCAAAGCTATATTTATGATAACGACCCTTCAAAATCATCAAAATTTCTGGTTAATTTTTCGCGATTAATGCGGTTAATACTTGAAAATTCCTCCAAAGAATTTATTACGATTGAGACAGAAATTGAAATTCTTCAAAAATACCTTACTACCCAAAAATTAAGATTTGAAGATCGATTTGCCTTTGAGATAAAATTAGACCCTAACCTTTCTGAATCTGAAACCCTCATTCCACCTATGATTACTCAACCCTTTATTGAGAATTCAATAGAACACGGTCAATTGCACACAATAGAAAATGGTTTTATAGAAGTTACTTTTTCAGTGGACTCAGGAATGTTACATATTGAAATTATCGATAATGGTATAGGGCGGAAAAATGCAGCTAAAAACAAAAAAAGCGAGGAGCACCATAGTATGGCGATGAAAATAACGGAAGAAAGAATAGCCATTCTTAATAAAAAATATATCAGTTCAGGTTTCATTCATATATCTGATTTCGATAAAGAAAATGAAAGTGGAACTATTGTAGATATCAAAATTCCTCTTAAATTTAAAGACCAAAACTCTTGATAATGATTAAAGTACTTGTAATTGACGACGAAAATAAGACGAGAGAGTTTATTGCGAAGCTGATACGTTCATTTGGTCTTGATCTAGATGTAATTGCTCAAGGAGAAAATGTTGAGACGGCTTTGGAAGCAATTAAAGAAGTAAATCCTGACATTGTATTATTAGATATTCAAATGCCCGACGGAACAGGCTTTGATGTACTAAAAAGAATTGAAAACAAGAACTTTGAAGTAATTTTTATTACAGCTCATCAAGAATTTGCGATTAAAGCGATTAAATTCAGTGCCCTGGATTATATTCTTAAACCGGTTGACCCAGAAGAATTGCGTGATGCCATCGAGCATGCTATTCAGGCTGTTTCAGAAAAAAAAGATGTAAAACAATTCGATACATTACAGCATAATTTAGTTCCACATCAAAAGAAGAAATTAGTATTAAAAACGCAAGAGAGCGTATTTGTTGTTGAATTGGATGACATAATTCGTTGTGAAGCAGATAAAAACTATACTTTTTTCTTTTTAACATCAGGTAAAAAAATACTTGTTTCAAAAACATTAAAAGACTTTGAAACATTACTTGCTGGTAGTCACTTTTTCCGAATTCAGCAATCTCATTTAGTAAATATCAACTACGTTGAGCGATATGACAAAACAGAAGGAGGATCGGTAATAATGAAGGATGGTGCAGCAGTTCCTCTCTCTCCTGCCAAAAAAGATTTATTCTTTAAAATTCTTGAGAACCTTTAAAATCTTTGTAACCAATTTTAATCTAAGAGTTAAATCATCAACTTAACAATTTTATATCGCTGTTTTTCAATTAATTACAATTGAATTAATAAAGAAAATTTAATCAATTCTAAAACTGTAATTATATTTCAGGAAGAGGCATTTATTTTGTAAAGAATTTGTAAATGTAATTCTCGGAATAATGAATTTTAACAAACTGCAGTTTTTGATTCAACTTATTGAAAACAGAGGAACGGGAACCCCGAAGGAACTTGCACGTAAATTAAATATGTCTGAGAGAATGATTTATAAATATATTTATATGCTTAAGAACGAATTTAAAGCACCAATTGCATATAGTAGAAGTGCCAAATCTTATTATTTTTCCGAGAATGGCCGCTTAGATTTGTTTTGGAAAAAAGATCAGTAATTTTTTAATTAGGCTATAGAATTTATCTTATCTATTACGAGATAAATCAACAACATTAGTATCAGTGCATACACAACAACTTTTACTAAATACCATTTACTTGCTTTCGGCGGAATCTTTTCCTTGAATTTGAATTCATACATAATGTAAATGTAGTTTTTTTTATATTAATTCAGGTTTGATTCGCTTCAAATTCAAATTCAATTAACTTTGTTGCTAAAATACTCATGCAATGAAACATATTCTTGTTACCGGTGGAGCAGGCTATATTGGAACCCATACTGTTGTTGAATTAATTAATACCGGGTTTATCCCGATTATTGTTGATGACTTCAGAAATTCTAATCACCTGGCTATTCAAGGAGTCGAGAAAATCACCCAACAAAAATTGATTGTGCATGAGTTTGATTTGTGCGACCTTGAATCGGTTAAATCTCTTTTCTCCCTCTATGAATTTGATGGAATCATTCATTTTGCGGCCTACAAAGCGGTTGGCGAATCGGTTGCAAATCCATTGAAATATTATACCAACAACTTACAGAGTTTAACTAATATTTTATCCTGTATGGTTGAATTCAAGGTTAACAACTTAGTCTTCTCATCTTCATGTACCGTTTATGGTGATCCGCATGGTATGAAAGAAGTATCGGAGGACTCAGAAAAAGCAAAACCTAGCTCACCTTATGGTAATACTAAGTTAATTTCAGAAAACATTATCGAGGACACGTCAAGAGCGAATCCTTGGTTAAAAACAGTTTGTTTACGCTACTTCAATCCGATTGGAGCTCATCCGTCTGCTGAAATTGGCGAATTCCCAATTGGTAAACCCAATAATCTTTTACCATTCGTAACACAAACTGCCATTGGCATACATGATAAATTAACTGTTTTTGGTAATGATTACCCCACAATTGACGGTAGCTGCGTGCGAGATTTTATACATGTAATGGATTTAGCAAACGCGCATGTTAAAGCCATTGAATTTCTGAAAAATCAAGAAACTGGAATGAATAAAGCCATCAATATTGGCACAGGTAAAGGAACATCCGTGTTAGAAATTATTGATACGTTTGAAAGAATTTGTAACCAACCATTAAATTGGGAGTTTGGACCTCGTAGAGATGGTGATGTGATTGAAATTTATGCCAATGCATCAAAAGCTAAAGAATTATTAAATTGGGAGGCAAAATATACCGTTGAGGATGCTGTGAAAAGCGCTTGGAAGTGGGAATTGAATTTGAAAAATAAAAAATAATGAAACGTATCTTCTTTATCTTCTTTATTCCTTTGATAACCCTTGGGCAAAAGGAATATGATACGAAGATTGAAGATCAAAGCAGACCTGGAATTTTATGGTATGTAAGTTGGCGACCTTCCAACAAACCCAAACCACGCAAATACGATCGTCTTGTTTTCGACATTCATTATAATGATTTCAAATCTAATCTCTCACTATCTTCAAAATCAATTCGGTCAATCGGATTTACATCCAATTTTCTTAACGAAATCCCGTTAAATAATAAAAGCACACTTTCTATAGGTTATGGTCTTGGGATTTCGGTGTCCAAAACACTGCTAAATCAAAACTTAGTAGAAAGCACCCCGCAAATAATTTCTTGCTTTCCTCAAACTAATTCTGATGCTTATATTCGAAATAGCCTGATCGGATCCAATGTTAATTTACCAGTCGAACTAAGAATTAGAACAAAAGGCTGGAAACACACAAAATTATACCTTGGTGGTAGAGTTGGCTATCAACTTACATTAAAAGAAAAGTATTCCTTCGCTGATATGACAAGAAATCATAAAATCTCACTTAAGAATGCCGCCGAAGACTTTACCTATTCGCTATACGCCAGAACCGGATTCAGAAATTATGCCTTATATGCTTCATACCAACTCAATTCAATTTTTCAACACCCAGAAAGCCCTCAATTAAATTGGCTACAAGTTGGTTTAAGTATTTCCCTATTCTAATGAAATTAATAGATACCCACGCGCATTATTATGCCAATGATTTCAAAGATGATCTATTGGAAGGAATTCAACGAAGTAATGAAAATAACATTTCCACCATTTTATTACCCAATATCGACCTTGAAAGCATAGAACCGATGTTTCGTTTGTGTGAGAATTTCCCTGAAACGTTTCACCCGATGTTAGGATTACATCCAGGATATGTGAAGGAAGACTATGAGAATCAACTGAAGGTAATCCATGAATATTTATTGAAAAATGAGGTAATCGCCATTGGTGAAATTGGTATGGATTTATATTGGGACAAAACATTTATTGACCAACAAAAGAAAGCATTCGAAATTCAAATTGATTGGGCCTTAGCTTTTAACCTACCTATTGTAATACATGCTAGAGATAGCTTTGAAGAAATTTTTGAAATATTAGACCGTAAAAATTGTGATACGCTCACTGGTGTTTTTCATTGTTTTACTGGTACTGAATCGGAAGTGGAGAAAATCCAATCTTATGGAAACTTTTATTTTGGCATTGGTGGAGTTGTAACCTATAAAAATTCTCATTTACCAAATGTATTAGAATCTATCCCTTTAGATCAGATACTATTAGAAACTGACTCTCCTTATCTCCCTCCCGTTCCATTCAGAGGAAAACGAAACGAACCAAGTTATATGCTTCATGTTGCAGAGAAATTAGCCGGAATCTATCAAATTGGATTAGACGAAATTGCTCGACAAACAACAGAAAATACTGTTCGTTTATTTAAAAAACTTCGGTAATTCTGTTATTCATTATTTGTTACATTGACTTTCGGGTAAATCCTTACCTTTGTCAAAAAAAACATTATGTCAAATGCACTATATCATGTCCCGGTAGCCATTAATGAACCGGTAAAAGCATACGCTCCAAACTCAAAAGAAAGAACTTCTCTGTTGGTAAAATACCAAGAGATGTACAACCAAGATCCCATTGATGTCCCCATGTATATTGGTGGAGAGGAAGTTCGAACGGAAATAAAAAAAACGCTGACATGTCCCCATGACCATAAAAAAGTACTAGGCCATTTCAATATTGGAGAATCCAAACATGTTGAACAAGCGATAAACGCGGCATTGGCAGCAAAAAATGATTGGGCCAATTTACCTTGGGAAGATCGAGCAGCAATTTTCTTAAAAGCAGCTGATTTACTTGCGGGTCCTTTCAGAGACAAAATGAATGCTGCTACGATGTTGGCTCAATCTAAAAATGTATTTCAAGCCGAAATCGATGCGGCCTGTGAATTAATCGATTTTTTCAGATTCAATGTTCAATATATGACTCAAATCTATAAGGAACAGCCTGAATCATTACCCGGTATGTGGAATCGATTAGAATATCGACCATTGGAAGGCTTTGTATTTGCCATTACTCCTTTTAATTTCACCTCCATTGCAGCCAATTTATGTGCGGCACCTGCCATGATGGGAAATGTTGTGGTATGGAAACCAGCCGATTCACAGGTTTATTCTGCACAAGTTATTATGGAATTATTCAAAGCAGCTGGAGTTCCAGATGGAGTTATTAATATGGTTACCGTTGATGGGCCAGTGGCAGGAGATGTAGTATTTCAGCACAAAGCATTTGCTGGACTTCATTTTACAGGGTCGACAGCCGTATTCAAACATCTTTGGAAAGAAATTGGGACCAACTTGGATAAGTACCGTACTTACCCTCGTATAGTAGGGGAAACTGGAGGTAAAGATTTTATCATAGCCCATAAATCAGCTGTTCCTGCTGAAGTTGCAACAGCAATGTCACGTGGTGCTTTTGAATTTCAAGGACAAAAATGTTCCGCAGCTTCTCGTGCGTATGTTCCAAGTAATAGTTGGGAAGAAGTGAAAAAAATCTACGTTGATCAAGTGAATTCATTCAAAATGGGTACGCCAGATGACACTTCAAATTTCGTAAATGCGGTGATAGATGAACGAGCATTTGATAAAATCGCAGGTTACATTGATTTCATTAAAACACAATCAGATGCTGAAATCATCACCGGAGGAAACTATGATAAATCAAACGGTTATTTTATTGAGCCTACCACCGTTGTTACAACCAATCCAAAATTCAGAACCATGTGCGAAGAAATTTTTGGACCTGTGTTAACTATTTTTGTTTACGAAACGGATAAATTTGAAGAAACTTTAAATCTGTTAGACGAAACATCCGATTATGCATTAACCGGATCGATTCTATCTCAAGATCGTTATGCAATTAATCTTGCAACCAAAAAATTAGAAAACGCAGCTGGAAATTTCTACATCAACGACAAACCTACAGGGGCTGTTGTGGGTCAACAACCATTTGGGGGCGCTCGAGGTTCTGGAACCAATGATAAAGCGGGTGCCATGATGAATTTATTACGTTGGACATCTGCTCGAACAATTAAGGAAACATTTGTTCCACCAACTGATTATAGATACCCATTTTTGGGCTAATTATTAATAACTTAGCTGAAATAATTGACTAATTTTGATACACTAGACAACGATTCCAACAAAATCACGTCTTACCATCAACGATTTATGATCTGTTATTTTGGAAACTATATTTTAAACTAATTCTATGAAATCAATTTTACTTGGTGTTTTTTTAATTTTTGGAGCATTTGCTTACTCACAATGTGCTGCAACAGTAAATGTTGTCAATGCATCAGACTCATCCACTTGTGATGGAAGTATCACAGTTATACCAATTGGTGGAACGGGTCCTTTTACCTATTCTTGGAGCTGCGGTGGCGGATTACCTGGCAATTCAAATACAATAAGTAACCTTTGTCCGGGTGTTTGCACGGTAACAGTTTCAGACCAAAATGGATGTACAGCAACCGTAACAGGAATTGTAGGGGTTGCACCAAACCCATGCGCCTCTTTGAATGCTAACATTACTACTAGTTCAAGTACTGGACCCAATGTTTGTGACGGTTACATTTCAATATCTGGAACGGGTGGCTCGGCACCGTATACTTATTCTATATCAGGAAATGGTATGACATTGTCTGGTGGATCGATGTTTGCAAATCTTTGCCCTGGCAATTATTCATGCCATGTAACGGATGCAAACGGATGTGTTTTCAACTCCAATGCTTCAGTTACAGCTAATAACTTCCCATGTTCAAGTTTAACCATGGGGATTACAAATATTATCAATACATCATCTCCTGCGATGTGTGATGGTTCGGCAACGGCAGTTGTTTCAGGTGGAACAGCCCCTTACACTTATTCATGGAATAATGGGTTAACAACTCCAACCTTTTCTAATGCATGTATAGGAAATTATACTGTATGTATTACCGATGCAAATGGATGTCAATTATGTGACTCTGTAATTATTTCAGATAGTACAAACAATGTTAACTGTAACGGATTCTCTGCTAATTTATCTATCAACAACGAAACACTAGCAGGGGCATGCGATGGATCTATCACTCCATTTGTCACAGGTGGAACAATGCCATACATGTATCTTTGGTCTAATGGCGCAACCACTGATATACAATATAATCTCTGTGAAGCTTTATATACTGTAACGGTAATGGATGCAAATGGATGTTCTGTGACCGTAAATGGCTATGTTGGTGGGCCAAATGCCAATGTTGGAGATACAATCATATTAAATGGAAATATTAGTATTGATTCAACGGTGATAGGAACGATTTCAGGACCTTGGATTGATAACTGTAATTTTGATTTTAACACTATTACAAATGCTTACATTACATCTTACCTAGATATGGGGGATTCAACAATTGTAGATTGGACACTTGAGTTCAATGATGGAACCACTACCATTGTTTATGCTACCTATTCATTCTCACCTGGTAACGCAGGAATCTACAATGTTATTTTACAACTTTATTGTGGTTTACGTTCAAACCCACAATGGTTGATTGCCTATGATCAAATGTATTATGAATACGTAGGACTGAACAAGATCGAAGAAAACACCGTTCATGTATATCCTAATCCAGCAAGCACAAGCATCTCAATAAGCGGATTAGAGAATTCTGATATTTACGAAATTCATGATGGATTTGGACGGATTGTTCGACCTGCTTCAAACCAAGATACTTTTGATATTTCTCAATTAAGCAATGGAATATATTCTTTGGTGATTCGAAATGAAAATCGAATAAATACAGTTCGATTTATCAAACAATAACTCTTAAAATTGAAATTAGTAAAGGCAGGTTTTCCTGCCTTTTTTTGTATACTTGTAGTATGAAAGCACTTTTATTTTCAAGTTTAATCCTCTTCTGTTTTAGCCTGAAAAGTCAAGTATTACAATCCTTAAATCATAATGGGGTTACTCGTACTTATACCTATTTTACACCAAGCACTTGGACATCAGGAGATCAACTTCCTTTGTTGGTTGTATTGCATGGACTTACACAAACAGGAGGTGGAGTGATGGATATAACCCAATTCAATCAATTAGCAGAAGCAAATAATTTTATTGTTTGTTATCCAAATGGAATTAATAATGCTTGGAATGCCAATATGAATGTATCAGTTTCATCCGTTGATGATAAAGGCTTTATTGAAACACTGATTCATGAATTCCAACAAAATTTCAATACCAATCCTTCTAGACAGTATTTATGTGGATTTTCTAATGGCGCTTTCATGAGTCACAAACTCGCCTGTGAATCAAACCTTTGCTTTGCTGGAATCGCAACCGTTTCAGGAACCATGAGCGATACTGTTTTTACCACCTGCTCGCCTTTAAAACCTACTTCTGTCTTGCATATACATGGTACAGCAGATGCCGTCGTTCCATATATTGGTAGCCCAACAACCGGTGCATCCGTCGAACAACTATTAGAAAAATGGAGATCAATTATTGGTAGCCCTTCAAATACGACAACCTTAGATTTTCCAAATACAAATAT
>CAZTFG010000079.1:0-10445 GCA_964612725.1 uncultured Lishizhenia sp.
TTGGTTTTTCATTCACAGCTTCAGGATGACAATAGGTGGCAATCGTAAAAGTAGGTGGATCTAATGAACCTCTATTTACCCCCAACAATCCTCCCATTTTCAATGCTTCGATTTGAGTCTTTTCCAACACATTTACAGAAAATCCAGCCTCAGAACCTACGGATACAATCTCTTCACTTAACTTTTCGGCTGTCAAATAGGATACAGGTTCATTGACCATATCACGTGACCAGTACACTACCTTACAACTATTTTCTAATTCCTTAATATTGATCCCATCAACCTCTTTTGGAAGATCCAATTTTGAAAGTTTGAATGCTAATTCTTTGCTATCACTGAAATATTTTAAAAATTGATAATTACTCAAAATCAATCCTTCAGCAAATAATAACACGGATTTCTCCGAACCCATGAGTTGAATCGATGAAACAACTTTGGCGACTTGTTGCTGAACTGTAGCACCTGCATTTCGAATTGATTCATCCGATTGATCCGCAAAAACAGCAAAAGAAAATACAGAACCTTTTTTTACGAAATCCATTTTTTCTTTCCCATCACGAATACCAATCAGATCACTCGTTGAAAATTCATTGGTGCTGAATTCATTTGCTATGTCGTCGGCTGAAAAAAGCAGAATAGTTGAGGCTCCTGTTATTTCTTTACCGATTTGAGTAATTTCAATCATGCTATAGTTTTTTACAAATGTACGCAAGATATTTTAGGTTAGGACTTAAAAAGGGAGTAGTTGTTTTCAATAAAACGATCTATCAATCTTGGAAGCGGATAATTCGGTAATTCATCAAAATTGAGTTCAATAAGGTCCTCAAACTGGTCAATTATACGATCCGATTTGATAAAAGCAAAACTTCCATAAATATGTTGATGGGATAAAATATGTTTTTGTTCATCTGATAAATAATGAATCTCATTCGACTTAGAACGAATATAGTCAAGCCTAGCTTCATTTGAATCAAACTCAATCAATGGGAATTCATATAATTCTTGCCAAATATCTTTCTTTGTTCGCTTTTGAAGAAAAAAAGTTCTTGAGCTCGGTTTCCAATAAATGAGATATAAAAAAAACCGATCCCTCACTTTTGTTTTTGCTTTTTTAATCGGTCTTTCTAACACATTTTGTTGCTTAAATGACACACATTGATCAGTTAGCGGGCAACTACCACAATTGGGTTTACCAGGAACACATTGAATAGCTCCAAACTCCATGATGGCTTGATTATACATTCCTGGATTGTATTTATCTATTAACTCATTTGCCAAGGCAGTAAAATACTTCTTTCCTGAATTGGAATCAATAGGCAAATCAATATCATACAAACGACTTAACACCCTAAATACATTGCCATCTACAACTGCATGTGGCAAATCGTAAGCAAAAGAAGCAATTGCAGCGGCGGTATATTCACCAATTCCTTTTAATTGCAAGATTGATTTAAAGTCTGTTGGAAATTCACCTTTCAATTCAGAAGTAATGTACTTTGCGGTGGCATGCAAATTTCTGGCACGTGAATAATAACCCAGTCCTTGCCAATCTGCCAAAACCGCTTGTTCTGATGCAGCAGCAAGATCCTTAACAGTGGGGTAATGACGAATGAATTTTTCATAATAGGAAAGACCTTGAGCAACGCGGGTTTGCTGCAATATAATCTCGCTAAGCCAAATATTATATGGTTTTTTTGTTGTACGCCAAGGTAAATCGCGTTTATTCTCGTGATACCAATTTATTATTACCTGCTGAAAATCAGTCATTAACGTTAATTATTAAAAAAAAATTAAATAAAATCAACAATATAATGCTTAAGCTAATTACTTTTGTGACTCAAATTATACTAGTATTAAACTTATATTAAACTCTAAAAATAACAAATCATGACTAAAGCAGACGTAGTTACGGAAATTGTTCAAGAAACAGGACTTGACAAAAACGAAGCATTAAAAGCGGTTGAAGCCTTTATGACATCAATTAAAAAATCATTGGCAAACGGACAAAATGTTTATTTGCGTGGTTTTGGAAGCTTTATCGTTAAAGAAAGAGCAGAAAAAACAGGAAGAAACATTTCTAAAAACACTACAATTATTATCCCTGCTCATAACATTCCTTCTTTCAAGCCAGCTAAAACGTTTGTTGAAGAAGTAAAAACAAAAGTGAAAGGGTAATTCGCTAAAAAATATTTCCTTTAATACGCTATCTTTTGGTAGCGTATTTTTTTTGTGTTAAGGTTTACAAACGTAAACAAAAGCAGGTGGAATATTTAAAGGAGTAAACTTGATTTTTACTTCATTAAATAACTCTTTCAGTTGATTTTTGGCTTGAAGGCTATATTGAAATTGGATATATTTACCTGTAGGGATAAGTACTTTTTTTGCCGTACTCAATATGGATGTACGAAGTTCTTTTGAAAAATTAGCCAACGGCAAGGAGGATAAAATAACATCTGCACTATCAAAACCTAATTGGTTTAGATACTGTTCAATTTGGTCCGCTGAATCATGAATGATGTGGACATTTTTTTGTTTAAATTCTTGTGTCAGTCGTTCACAAAAACCATCATTTAATTCAAAAACCAATAAATGAGCATTTGCATCTAATTTTTCGACAATTTTTCGGGTAAAAACCCCTGTTCCCGGACCTAATTCGACCACAATCTTTGCTTGAGAAAAATCAATGTTATCAATCATTTTAGCAGCCAAAAAACGAGAGCTCGGGGTTAAAGAACCAACCATTTTGTTTTCTTTAATAAACTCCCGTAAAAAGGTTCTTTTTGACATAAATTAATCAGCTAATATATATGAGTCAGCTCGAAGAATACCGTGTACTTTACCGTTCAATTTAGCTCCGAAAAACGGAGAATTTATTGACTTAGATACATTTAAATCTTTCGTGAACTCCCAGTTTGTTTGGGTATCAAATAACGTGGCGTCCACTAAACCATCTATTTCAATTGGACTCAATGCAATTCCAAAAGCCAATCGTGATTTGATTGCTAGTGTATTGATTAATTGTTCAATAGCTTCAGGAAAATGAGTGTTGAGATTCGAGAAAAGCGTTTGCAGTTGAATACCCCCAAATCCGGCATAATCGAATTCAATTTCTTTTTCCTCCAAATCTAAAGGTCTATGATCGGAAGAAATAGTATCTATGGTTCCATCTAACACTCCTTGTATCAATGCCAACCGATCGCTCTCAGTGCGTAAAACGGGAAGCACCTTGTATTGCGTATCAAATTCAAGCATCACTGTTTCATTGAATAGCATGTTCATAAGATGAACATCTGCAGTAATATCTAATCCCTTCTTTTTAGCTTCACGCACCAACTTTACTCCCTCAGCCGTAGAAAGTCCAGTAACGTGTAGCCTACCCCCTGTATATTCTACTAACCGAATATTTCGTTCCAATTGAATAATTTCAGAAATACTGGGATCTGACTTTAATCCTGTTCTAGTACTTGCAACGCCTTCATTCACCATTCCTTTAGCTGCAATGGATTCATCACGAGCGATTGAAACTACCTTTCCTCCAAAATTTTTGCAATACAATAGGGCTCGATAAAATATTCCTCCAGATAGGGCATGTTGGTCATCAGTAAATAATTTAGCGCCACTTTGAAACATATCGTACATTTCTGCCAAATTTTGTCCTTCCATATTTTCAGTTACGCACCCCATTGGATGAAGCTGAGTCGTATGGTATTCTGATTTTCTTAAGACATATTCAACTGTTGATTTTTTATCAATAACCGGAAAGGTACTTGGTGTAATAAAAACATGTGTAAATCCACCTGCCGCCGCAACATTCAATCCAGAATCAATTGTTTCCTTTTGTTCATTTCCAGGATCTCCAAACGTTGCTTTTCCATCCACCCAACCTTGTGATATTTGCAATCCATCAATAGCAATAAGTTGAGCGTCCGCATCTTCAATAGAATCTTCGATTTTAACGTATCTTCCATTTTCAATTAAAATATCTTTTTTTGTTCCAAAAAAAGAGGAAGAAGCATCCGATATATGAACTGATTTCAGCAGAATTTTCATGTGACTTTCTGAATTTTTACAATATTACTTCCAAAATTTTAAAACGGCCCATTCTGACAATAGAAAAAGCAATCCAATTATCAACATCCAGCGCCAATATTCTACAGGCTTATCCAATTCGATTTTAGCCAAGCTCTGTCCTTCATTGATTTTTTTGTACGTCACTCTTTTAATTCCTTTATCCGTTAATCCATCAATAATTTCAGCTTCAGTAGCGTAATTTACCTCAGATTCATCCCGCGAGTAATTCAAAGAAACAATTCCAATCTGACCATCATCTTGAACTGCATAGGTTCCTGCCTTTAGCATTTCAACAGCTTCCTTACCACGTAAAATAAAATAGGTTGCCATTCCTTGCTGCTCAGTTTTGGGAATAAAATCCACTTCCTTGTTTTTTAAATGAACCGGCGTATCATCCTTTACTTTCTTATACAATGGAAAACTCATTTCCTTACCAATTGTCAAATAAATTGGAGTTTTTCGCTGGCTCATCTCCCCCATTCTCAATAATATGGATGGAAAAAGCGCATCGGAAACAAAGCTACTAAACGTATTTTCTAAAGAACTAGTAAACAGAAAAACGGAAGGCCCAAAACTCGAACGCATAAACAAGGGTAATCCATTTTGGAGATTGATTAAATCGAAAGCACGTGAATTTCCAGATCGCTGCGTTTGATAGAGTTGGGAAACAGCGGGTAGCGTTATATTAGCACTTTTCTTTTCAAACATTCCGTTAAAAAACGGATCATCAAATGCAATTTGCTTAATTTTTGTCCCTGTGGAAACCAAGCCACCTAATTGAGGTAATTGAATTTTAGCCAATAAAGAATTCCATGAACCCCTGTCTATTTTGGTTCCTGGAAACAGGCCTAAAGAACCACCGCCTTCAACAAATTCCAATAAAATAGCAGCATGTCCAGAAGAAATTTCATTCACCCCATTCAAGACTACCAAATCTGTTTGATTCAATTGATCTTTGGAAAAGGAACCTTGTTGAACTACTGATAATTTGTAATACTTTTCGAGCGAATACACACGTTGCATGGCTTCCGATGCATCCGGACCGTTCAATACTAAAACAGAGGTGTGATCATCTAAAAAATAGGAAAAATGAAAATCATCATCCCACAGCAATTGTTTATCATTGATAGAAACTTTTCCTGTTTTATATCCAGGTGTGTTGTCTGTAAAATTAATCGTGGTGGTTGTTTTTTTATTGGCCGGTAAATCAATTACAAAATCGCGTTTAATGTTATTTATAGTGCATGAAACATCGACATTATTCAAAATTACCGTTCCATTGTTCACCAAGCGTATATTTAACTCCGCATTTTCACCCAGTTTTTGAACGGGCGTAGAAAACCACACGGAATCGATTGATAAATTGGATGCTTGCTGAGGTTTCAGCTGAATTGGATAAAAATACCCTTCGCTATCCTTCGTGAGTTGATCGAAACTAACTTGATTTTTTTGAAAGTCTGAAAAGACAACGTATTGTTTTGAACCCAATTTCTGTTGAGTTGCCTCCGTATTTTTCACAATGTTCTTTTCCCACTCCAACACTTCATCCAGCGATTTACGAATAGGCGTTGGCTTAATTTTGTCCAACATTTCCAATGCTTCCATCTTGGTAATCAGCCTACTTTCTACTCCATTCATTAAGTTGGTATGCAACAAAATTCGAGTTTCGGGTGATACTTCTTGTAGCATTTTTCTTGCCTTCTCGCGAGCTTCAGAAATCAACTCACCTTCCGTTCCTTTCGCCGTCATGGAAAAAGAATTGTCAATATAAATGGACAGAAAAGGTTTTGCACCGGCATTCGCAGCATTTTCTACTGGCAAGTATGGTTGAGCAAATGCCAAAACAATAAACGTTATCGCAAGCATTCTTAAGGCAAGTATCAACCAATGCTTAAGTTTTCGAACAGATTTTTTTTGCTGATCTAGAAACTGAATAAACTTGAGTGAAGAAAAATAAAGTGTTTTGTATCTTCTAAAATGAAACAAATGAATAATAATCGGAACGGCAAGCGCAGTTAAACCCCACAAAAATTCCGGATATACAAATTTCATACTTCAAAAATACAAAATTGAACGCAGTAAAATCATTCTTTTTTCAGCTCGTTAGGTTGTTATTTGCTGTACATTTGTAGCTAAATCGCGTTGAATTGGAATCTAAAAGCATATTTAATAGTTTATCTTTCAGGTTATTAACCCTTTTCACTCTTTCTTTCATCGCTGCGAGTATCTATTTTTTATACCGGGATAATACAATTATTTTTAATCAAATTTTATCAACATTCCATATCGATAATCTACTCAATAAAAAGGATTTAGCACCACATCTTCCCTTACCCAATTGGGCAATTTATTCCTTGCCCGGTGGAATTTGGGTTTTTGTATTAACCTCCCTCTTGCATCAGCATCGTATTTGGGTCCAAAAGGCAAGATTACCCCTAGATTACCTACCGATTACTTATGGAATCATTCTTGAATTTTTCCAATTTTTCCGCATTACGAATGGAACATTTGACAGTATGGATATCTTTTTTGTGCTCGGATTTGGTGTCATTGCCTTATTCATCAATAGAAACCAGCAAGAATTTACTGTAGATTGGCAAAAAAAAATACCCCATTGGGTGCTTGTCTCAGGTTTTTTAGTGCTGATTTTGAGCGACGTGCACAAATAACATTTTTCAATATCCAATTTTGTATATTTGATTTTATAAAATCAGTGTTATGAAAATCTTTCCATTTTTTGTGTTCTTTTTCAGTCTTCTTGTCCTACTTGGATGTGGTGATAAATTTCAACCGAATAAAGAAATTAAAACAGATTGCACACTCGGTAGTGAACCGGTAAGAAAAGTGCTTTTCGTTGGTATAGATGGCGTTCGGACCGATGCTTTACTTGCGGCAAATACCCCATGCATCGATAGTTTGTTGCCTCATTCCTACTACAATTGGAATACAGACCGAGGAGAATATACGGTGAGTGTACCGGGATGGTCTACCATTTTACATGGCGTTTGGCCCGCTAAACATGGACTATTTGATAACACATTTAAAACAAATCAATACAGCACTTACAAAGATATTTTTACCCTTGCCAAACAAATTAAACCAACCCTTAGCGTGGCAAACTTGAGTAATTGGGATGATTTCTTGAGAATAACCGAAAATGAAAACTACGCACAACGATTTGATTCAGACATGGATTTAAAAAATGATGCCATTCGAATAATCAATTCTTGTACCCCTGATATTATGGTGCTTCATTTTGACAATCCCGATGCATTTGGTCACGACAGCGGATTTTCTCCGACCAATCAACCGTATTTGGATGCGATCACCTTATCTGATACGTATTTGGCAGAAATTATGGAAGTGGTAAAACAACGAGAAGCAGCATTTAATGAGCAATGGCTTGTGGTAATAAGCACGGATCATGGCGGCGAAGGAACGGGACACGGAAATCAATATGACCTTCCTCAAACGCGCTATGTTTGGTCTATTTTACGTCGACCGGATTTGGCAACTTCAACTGAATTACCAATAGTAAATAGTGTTGATTTGTTGCCCACCATGCTCAATTGGTTAAATATTCCGGTACAATCCTCTTGGAATTTAGACGGAGTAGTATTGTTTTGATAGGTTCAGCTAAAAATTCTTAGCAAGGCGTATTGCTCCCCAAGGTGATGCTACCTTAATTGGCAATCCGGTTGTTGTGCTTCCGTTAATGAACAAAAAGGAACCTTCCACCGAAAAGTTGAATCCATTTTTTGTCATAAGTTGAACACCTAAAGGTATATTCACGGAGTAAACTCTTTTCCAAGCTAAATCTCCACCAAATATAAAAATCAAGGGATCAGGAAGTTTAAATGTTCCTATATTAATTCCTGCGTATGGAGAAAACAATTGTTTATTTTCTTTTTTACCCACATAATACTTTGCTCCAGCATACGTACCAAATAGGCCTGTTCCCAACTCAATGTTTATATTATGTGTGGCAAAATAATTGAGGTAAATGGAACCTATCACGGTAGGACCCATTCCTTGAATACCAATTCCAAATTTGCGGAAACTTCGTGGATTACTTTCTACTGAATCTATGCTATTTTGAGCGAATAATATCGTAGAAAGAAAAACAAACAAGGCAATTAAACGTGATTTCATAAAGTAAATTAATAGTTAGTTATTTTTTTGAAAATTCTTACCTAATCGTATTGATCCGTATGGAATAGATCGCGAAAATGATGAGCTACCATAAAAGAAGTATGCTCCTTCCACAGAAAAGTGAAACCCGTTTTTATTCATCAATTGAATCCCAACTGGAACATAAACTGATGCTAATTTATTCCACTCCGAACTAGATCCTCCATACCAACCCGTATTTATGTCTGGTAAGGAAATCATTCCTACATTAAGTCCAAAATAAGGAGAAAATACTTGCTTCTTTTCCTTTTTTCCACCATAGATTTTAGCCCCACCGTAAAAACCAATCAATCCTGCGCCACCCTCAATATTTACATTATGATTAATAAAATAATCTAGATAAAAGGAAGCACCTAACGTAGGTCCTAACAATTGAAAACCATATCCAAATTTTCTTACGCTTCGTTGATTCATTTTTTCCGATGATTGAGCTTGTATAGTTATTAAACTAGTCAGAAAAAACACCGTTAAAAATTTGTTCATACACATAAAATCTTTTTCAAAAATGTAATTTATTCTCCATTATTCAAAATTAAATAATGCAAGTGATGAATTTGCAGTTGCGAAATAAGCAACACCTACATAAGGTAAATGAAATAAATTTGAGAAGTTTTTGATTATCTGATTTGTTGGCTTAGAAAAAGCAAATCAAGTATAATTTAACTTTATTTTCAACATTTAATTAAATAGTATGAATATACCTATTTTACTGATTCTATTCAGATTAGTCCTAGCTCCTATCATTTTGTTACTAGCTTATTTCATCGGTGAAAACGCCAAATTAGCTATTATCATTTTGATGTATTTGGGGTTGATTTCTGATATTTTAGATGGTATCATTGCGAGAAAAAACAATACTTCTTCGGCAAAATTAAGACGGATGGATAGTCAAACCGATATGATTTTCTGGTTTTCACTTGGGATATCCACATGGATACTTTACCCGAAATTAATTTCAGACAATTCAACCGTTATTTGGACAATTTTGATCATGGAAGTTGCCTGCTATGTAATTAGCCTATTAAAGTTCAAAAGAGAATCAGCACATCATAATTTTCTATCGAAATTTTGGGGAATCACCCTGTTAGTTGCTTTCACCTCGTTAATTGGATTTAATTATGCCGGAATTCCATTTGAATTAGCCATATTTTTTGGTATCCTTTCCCATATTGACCGAATATTAATCACTTTAATTTTACCTAAATGGACACACGATATTCCGAGTACATACCATGCAATCCTCATTCGAAAAGGAATCAAATTCAAAAAGAATATCTATTTCAATGGGTAGTTTGTACTTTAAACGCTTACTTGTTAAGTAATTTATTTATTTCCTTTTGTAAGTTCACTTTATTGTTTGGACCAATTCCGGTTGACGCATACTGAATCAAGCCATTTTGGTCGATAATTACATTGGTTGGAAATCCTTTAATGCCATAGGAATCGGACACAGATTGACCACTAGAAATAACTTTATAATCAAAATCGGTTTTTTTTAAGAATTTTTTGAGCTGCTTATGGTTGTTTATTGCAATTGCCAAGAAAACCACTTCTTTTCCTTTAAATTCTTCCACCAATTCATTTAATTCTGGCATTTCCATAATACAAGGTTTGCATTCAACGAACCAAAAATTTAATGCTACGACTTTTCCTTTTAGTTCAGCAAGTTTGTATTTTTTTCCTTTTATGTCTGTAACATCAAAATCAACAGCTTGAGTACCAACAAGTGGACTTTTTTCTTGTTCCATGCCCATTCCGCCTTGTTGCATTTTTGCCATCATAGCCTTTTCCTCTACAGTCGCTTTTCTCAAAACAAATGCTTTAACTGCTTTTTTTTCATCCACATACGGTTCTGGAATGTACTCGTTGGACATCATTATTTTCATGAAGTCTGCTGGATTTATCTTCTGTAATTGCTGATCATACATGGGCATTGACATAGGATCAAGCATCAACGGAGTTCCTGAATCTATATCTCCAGGACCAGCAAGTTTTAACCCAGCCAAAGGATTGGAAGTATTGTTGACATTTTCAGAATTTGAAATCTGTGCATTAATTTCAAATGAACTAAAAAATAAAATGCTCATTACAAGCAAAATAATATTCGTTTGGACCTTCAATAAAGAAATCATATTTATCGTGTTTTGGGAGCAAATATAGTCATATCACTTAATTAGCATACT
>CAZTFG010000080.1:0-10405 GCA_964612725.1 uncultured Lishizhenia sp.
GGTTTAAAACCAAATAAAAATAGGGATGAATGGTTTGATATTGGTGTTTTTTCGTCTCCATATACGTATGAATTTGCCAAAGGATGGGAGCAAACATTCATGACACGTGGGTTAGCTCCAGAATATGTGCCTTATTACTTGCTAGGTGCACGGTATAAAAAGAAACTTTCTACACACTTAAATTTGACTGTATTCTTACTCAATGGTTGGCAGCACATCGATTTTCAAAAGAAAATACCTTCATTAGGTACACAATTGGAATATACAAAAAATAAACATTACGTCAGCTGGACGACGTATCACGGTAATGAAAAAAGCAACCAAAATCCGTTGTTTGGGTATCGTTTTTTTACGGAAATGAGCTGGATATTCACTTCGAAAAATGTTAAACTCCTCAGCTGTGGATATGTAGGAATGCAACAAAAAGAAACTAAATTCTTGCCCTGGAGTCAGTTCAATTTTTCTGGTGAATTTAAAATCCATGATAACTTATTCTTGAATAGTCGTTTTGAACAATTTGTTGACCCATACAACATTCAACTTGTTCAAGCAAGCACACCTGGATTCAATTGCAGTGGCCTCAGTTTAGGATTGCGTTATAACCTGACAAATCACTTAACTTTTCGTTTCGAAACTAAAGCATTGACTGATAACACAAACGCTGGATATTTTAACAAAAAAGGGCAACAAATTAAATTGCTACCCCTTAGTTTTTTAGGAATACAATTATTGTTTTAACCAATTAATTTTAGGTTAATTTAATTAATGTCTGACTAAGTTCAAATCCTTTTAACTAAACTTGTAGAAGAAATAAAATCAATGAAAATAATATCCTTTAACGTTAATGGAATCCGAGCTATTACAGGAAAATCTTTTCTTCAAGATATGCAACGGGTCAACGCTGATATAATTTGTTTACAAGAAACAAAAGCAACGGTTGATCAGGTTAAAGAAACAGTCGCCTCTTTGAGCGAATATCATGTTTTTGCGCATGAAGCTGACAAAAAAGGATATTCCGGAACAGCAATCTTAACCAAAACAAAACCACACAATATCACCTATCATATTGGAATAGAGGAACATGACAAGGAGGGGCGAACTATTTGTGCTGAGTACGATGAATTTTTTCTGGTTAATGTATATGTTCCCAATTCAGGTAGTGAACTAGCCCGATTAGGTTATAGACAAACCTGGGATCGTGACTTTTTATCGTTTTTAAAGAACTTAGAAAAAATTAAACCTGTCATTGTATGTGGTGATTTTAATGTGGCACATAAAGCAATTGATTTGGCAAGACCAAAAGCAAATTACAATAAATCAGCTGGGTTCATGCAAGAAGAAATTGATGGCATGGACGCATTTACATCCCATGGTTTGATGGATACATTCCGACACATTCACAAGGAAGCTATTGATAAATATACCTGGTGGAGTTACCGTGCCGGTGCCCGAGAAAAAAATATTGGCTGGAGAATCGATTACTTTTTAGTATCTCAATCATATCTCAAAAAAGTTACCGATGCTTTTATTTTAAATGAAATTCATGGTTCTGATCATTGTCCGGTTGGAATCACCTTAAATTAATACCTTATTCATGAACAGAATTATTTCCCTTGCATGCTTATTCCTTATTTCAAGTTGTGCAATTAGCCAAAAGAAAACAGAAACAATTGCTTTTTATAATGTAGAAAACCTTTTCGATGTTGAGGACGGTTCGAATGATGATTCAGAATTTCTACCCGAAGGAAAAAATCAGTGGACCAAAGAACGGTACGAAGAAAAATTAAGCCACATAAGAAAAGTACTTGGCGACCTTTCTTACCCCGCTCTTGTTGGTTTTTGTGAAATTGAAAATGAAGCCGTTTTAAAAGCACTCATTTCAGGAGATAAACAGTTAACAAATTACGGGGTTGTTCATCACGAAAGTCCAGATGCTAGAGGGATTGATGTTGGTTTTATCTACAATACAAGTAAATTGAAATTAATTTCTTCAGGAAAAATTAGATTTACGCTTCCGGGTGACACAGAGCCTAAATCAAGGGATATTGTTTGGGGGAAATTTGTTGCAGCAAAGGACACTCTATTCGCGATGGTAAATCATTGGCCGAGTAGAAGAACCGATGATAGCGAACCAAAACGCATTAAAGCTGCAGAAAGCGCATGCATGTTTATTGATTCGGTATTAAAAGTCAATTCGAACGCGAAAATCGTCTTCATGGGAGACTTAAATGATCATCCATCTGATAAAGCACCAAAATTAATTTCTGAAAAGCTAACACCTATGATTAGTAAGGCATCGGGCGAATTTGGGGGTAGTCACCAATACAAGAATGAATGGGATGTATTGGATCACATCATGGTATCGGCAGGATTTCAAAAAGGCAAACTGAAAGTGATTCCCAATTCAGGTAAAATTAATTCATTTTCCTATTTAATAGAGGAATACAAAGGAAATAAACAACCTTTCCGAACCTATGTAGGCACGAAGTATTTAGGCGGGTATTCAGATCACTTGCCCGTTTCTATTCAGGTAAAATTGAAATAACTATTTGTTTCCCGCAATTAAAATGACCGAGCGGACATTCTTTTTTTCCGTGCAACCCGCATGAACGACATTCCAACTTTTCTACTTCTTTAATTTCTGACTAATTAGAAAAGTATGAAAATTTTGATTGGGCCTATCTCATTTCCAATAGTTTTTCTAAAACAGAAGAAATATTTCCTACAAACATTGTTTCTTTAATTGGATACATTTCAGAACTAATGGGCGCAACAATAAATGTAAGATCCGGTTTTATCGACTCCAACGCCCTATAAGATCCTTTTGTCAATTGAGGTGACGTGGACGCCTTGCATTCAATGGCAATTAGTTTGTTGTTTAATTTTAACACCAAATCTATTTCATCGCCGGTTGCTGTCCGATAAAAGAAAGCCTCACAGTTAAGATTCGATAGTAATTGCTCAATGACTAGTCCCTCCCATGACGATCCAAATATGGGGTGACCAAAAAGTGAATCCAAATTTTTAATTAATAACAACTGATGCAAAATACCGCTATCTCGCACATAAACTTTAGGGGATTTTACAAGACGTTTTTTGACATTTAATTCATATGGCGGGAGTGAACGCAAAATAAAAGTTTGTTCCAAAATATCAACGTATCTTCGAATTGTGGGATGTGTTAAATCCATTGAACCTGCAAGTTTGCTTAGGTTTAACGTTTGTCCATGGTTGTGAGCACACATAGTTAAGAAACGACGAAGTTTTAAGGCGGGAATATCAAACCCGAGCTGAGGAATATCTCGTTCAACATAGGTTTTAATATAGTTATCTCTCCAAATTGTGCTGAATTCATCCGTGTCAGCTAATAAACTGTTTGGATAACTTCCACGGTTCCAAAAGGTATTTAAATCAATTTTAGGTACCTCATTCCGTAAAAAAGGAGTCAAATAAAGAAATCCGATCCTTCCAGCTAAAGATTCTGAACTCTTTTGGATTAAATCACGAGAAGCAGAGCCCAATAAAATAAACTTTCCATTTATTCTGTTTTCGTCAACAGCACTTCTCAATGTCCCGAATAATTCAGGAACTAATTGGATTTCATCTAAACAAATTACTTTATCCGCATTAATTTTAAAAAATAGTCGAGGATCATTCATTTTATTTAAATCTTCCTGATTCTGTAGATCAAGGTAAATTCCTGTTTCTTTATCAGAAAAAAGATGTCTCACTATCGTAGATTTCCCACATTGTCTAGGACCTAAAATTGCAACAACAGGAAATATTTGTAGGTATTTTTGAATTTCAGCCTCTAATTTTCGATAGATATACATTTTCTTACTCCTTGATTATAATAAGTAAAGATAGACTTTTTTTATTTTTTGTGCAAATTGAAACTTATACTTTCAATTTACACGATTTTAACGAGTAAATTGAAGAATTGAATTCGAAAAATAGTGAAACACCCTTTTTTAACGCTAAATAAAGGTAACGTTATTTTATTATTTCCAGTAAATCGATGAGCTTCTAGATAGTTCTTAGCAATAAGTACATAATAAGCGCAATGAATAATTGCTAATTGATTTTGAGTCCATACCTAAAAAACACCATTTTTAGATTTTAATATAAGAATGGATTAAAATTCGCCCCTATTAGTTTAAATAATAACAATATCCTTTCCGCAATTAAAATGATCCAGCGGACATTCTTTTTTTCCGTGTAACCCACATGGACGACAATCCAACTTTTCTACTTGTTTGATTTCTGACATATCAGACAAAGGTCCAAAACCAAATTCTGGGATGGTTGAACAGAAAAAAGCGGTTACAGGAGCATTCATTGCCGAAGCAATATGTAGTGGGCCAGAATCATTTACATAGACATGCTGACTTTTAGCAAACAAAGCTGCGGTTTGTAGAAGTGAGAATTTTCCAGCTAAATTTATAATACTCTCCACCCTACCCGATTTATCAATAATCGCTTGACATAAGGCTTTATCAGAATTGGCACCTACCAAATAAATTAATAAGTCAGACGCGAAAGATTGAATTAGCTCCACCCATTTTTCTTCTGGCAATTGTTTTGTTTTCCAAACCGAAGCTGGTGCCAAACAAACAAACTTTTCAGCTGCGTAAACTTCAACACTTTGAACATCTTTGGCTGATGGAAATAAGGAAGGACGACAAATTGCTGCAGCACCAAATTCTTTAATCAAGGCTAAATTCCGAGTCACTTCATGAGTACCATTCCCAATTTCATGCTTAAAACGATTCGAATAAAGAAAAGCAAATGGATTTTTATCAAAGCCAACAATTTGTTTTCCACCAGAGAGACCAGCGATGATTCCTGACGAACCAAAACGATGCAGATTGATGACAAGATCATATCGTTTTGATCTAAATTTACGGATGAGCCGCCATATCTCTACCAATTTATTCTTTGATTTATCTAAAACGTAAACGTCTCTAATTGCAGGATTATTAGACAAAAGGATTTCATTCCCTTTTTTTACCAAAAAATCAATTTTAACCTTCGGAAACAAACGATTCAATTCAGAAACTATCGGTGTAGCAAGAATTACATCTCCCAAAAAAGCCGTTTGAATTACCAATACAGAATTTGGCTTTTTCATGAAATAAGGCTTTTTTTCATTACAAAATCATTCATGAAATAGCCATTTCCAATATCAAAATCTTGTTCATCAATAATTTCAAATCCTGCATGTTTATAGAAATTAACTGCTTTATTGAAACGATTAACCTGCAGCGTAAGGTGATTCACCCCTTGTTTCTTGCCGAAATCTATGGCGAAATTCAACAGTTTCTTACCAAGACCCAACCCTTGTTTTTCAGGAAGAACATAGATTTTCTGCAATTTCATTCCGCTTGTTTTAGGACAATTCAATTCGACATCAATAAATCCTAGCGCTTCATCCTCATCAAAAATCGCAAAAAAATAATGGTCGCTTTCAAGACTTTCCTCAAGTGTTTCAATGCTGTACATCCAATTTAACATGTAAGCCATTTGCTCTTGAGACAATATTTCTTTATACGTTGAAGGCCAAATACGATAAGCTAGGTCTTTTACAATCGGCAGTTCATTCTTTACAAGCAAACGTATTTCCATATTAAAGCTTGATAAATTTTTGCTGTTCAATTTTACCATTAATCGTTAACCTTAGCCAATAAGTTCCTGATTGTAAATCCGAAATATTCACCTTATAATTATTCAAAGTTTTACAAATAATCTTTCCGAATAAGTCAACTATTTCAATGGATTGATAAGCTTCATTAAACGAAGAAATTTTAATTTCATTCATTGCAGGATTCGGATAAATACTCCATGAAAAATGATCCTTTACTTCTGTAAGTCCAATTGTATTGAGCGCCAATTGAACAGCGGCATAAGCATTAATTTTACCAGCCCCCCATCGGTTGCTTCCTCCAACTGGAATTACACCTGTAAAATTGTCTTGTCGTGCCGTTTGCATTATAATATCCTTCACTTGTCTAGCAGATAAATACGGATTTGCATCTAAAATTAAAGCAGAGACACCTGCCACCATTGGAGAAGCCATAGATGTCCCAGATAATTTAGCGAAATGATAAGTCCTTCCGTTAAAATCAACAGATCCACTTGAGGTGAAAGCGGCATCCGTAAATGAAGACATGGAAGAAATAACATTCACTCCTGGAGCTGTAATATCTGGCTTCATTCCCCCATCGTAACGTGGGCCATAACTAGAAAATGACGCGATTGCACCACCGGCAGTTGCTGTCCCTGATGTTTGATATTGAGTTGCATATGCTGCGACACTTATTACATCATCAGAGCAAGATGGCTCACTAATACCATTCAAATTATCACCTGCAACCGTCCCTGAACCTGAAACAGAAAAAGGCATTCCCCAATTCCCTACATCGGTCGTTAATTCGGTTACATTCCAATAATGCACGGTTCCAGAAAGTGCGGTTGATTTTAAAATCACTTTCAACGCAGTGTTTGTGTTTTTTACTCGTAATCGCATTTGTGGGCGATTATTTAAATAATGAGCGCTATCCGCTGATATATTATACCAGATAGTATCGACACCTGCAACTAAAAAAGTATCAATGTAATTTTGTGTAGTATCGGTTGAGTAAAATGGGCTTTCAACTAACGTAATATTTGAAGCATTTGTAACAATGATACCATTGGCAAAAGAATTACCAGGTTCACCCCAAGCATGGACACTTTGCCCCCACATATTTGCATTTGAAGCATAAGAATAAAAATCTATTTTAGATTTTAATGTATTATTTGAAAATGTTTTTTTTAGGTGAAAATTGACATTTCCATTGTTTCCAGCTGAGTTAGCAAACACCACACCTAAATCCGTGTATGCAGTGATTGCTTGGCTTAACAAAGATGTTCCATCCAACGTTCCAAAGTGGTACAATCCCCAACTCATGTTTATTACTAATCGTTTTCCGTCCGCTTGTGCCTTTTGATACATCCATTCCCAAGCATCCAATACGGCCGCCACATCTACTAAAAATGTAACAAACAAAAATTTTGAATCAAAAGCAACCCCCCTATAAGCTGTCCCAGCACCACCACCTCCAGCAATTCCAGCTACATGTGATCCATGAGTTGCATAGGAATAAATATTAGCTGTATCACTACCTGCTGCTAAAAGAGATGCTGGAGTATTATATTCTGTACCGTATCCAAATCCTACAGGTGAAGGTCCACTCATCTTATATTGATCCCATGCAGCAACTATCCGTGTTTGTTGCATGGCAGTATCATAAAACATAGGGGAAGTGTAGTCAAATCCCCAATCTGTGACACCGATATATACATCTTTACCCGTGTAACTCTCAGGCAATCCTAAGCCTAATTGAACACTATCCGCACGCATATCATGCACTGCTTTATCTAATAATGGTTGATTTTTTCCAGACAACTCCACATATACAGAGGAAAAAATGGGATCAGACAACTCGTTGATTTGTGATTGCAATAATCTCAATGAAAACACGCCGTAACTTTCTCCTTTTTCGGTGTAACCACTAATTACGAAACCAGAAGTAAAATATTTAGAATTCAATTGATAATATTTGGAAGAATTAGCTCGACAAACAAATGAAATATAATCAACCGTTTTACCCTCTGAAACATACAATTTCATTAACGGAAATTTGGTTGGAATAGGTAATTTACTTTTAATAAATCTCGTTAATTCAGCAATATCTGTTTCGGTATTCTTTGACATACTTGCTTGAGAAAAAACAACTTGAACCGTTGCAACAAAGAAAAACAGAGAAATAAATAACCTAATCAACATAATTTTTCGTTTTAAGGCATGAAGATACAGAAGAAAAAGGAAAAAGAACGAGTAGGCCTCTTAAAATATCATGAAAGAAAAATAATTAACTTCGCACTATGCTACATAAAATTCAAATCCTTTTCATTCTTTTCAGTACGTCTATTATTCTATTTTCTTGCCATGAAGAAGTAGAAATTGAAAGCACCCAAAATTCATCCGAAAAAAAAGAACCCGTTGAATCATTAGCCAAACGATTTGTAGAATCAAAATTAGAAATTTCAGCGGCAGAAAAATATAAACTTGCCATATATAAAAGTCAATTAGATGGAGATAATTTTGAAGATGCCGTAGTAACTGTTAATCGCTACACCTACGCAGTTGAAAAAGCTTCCCAATCAAAAAATCCCGGTAAGGTTGCTGAAATTGGCTACATGGGGCCATACAATTATATCTTTTATTACGATGGCGCGAGCGGAACCATGAGTGAGCCCATGGAAATTCCTTCTACCCCTATTTCACCCCTTAAAATTGCATTCGAAAAGGTGATGAGTGATGCGTATTCAGATGTAATTGTAAGTTTTCGTATTCGCAATAGTTGTTTCAAGCACATTTACACGATACAAAACAAAAAACCGAAGTTAGTTTTTGGATGGAAAATTTTTGATGGATTTGGTACACCAGATGCCAAAGCGGTACACTTAGTTTTTGAGACAACAGCAGTAAGTTTACCTAAAGATATTCGCGTGATGAAAGCAAACATACTTCCTTCATCCGAAAAACAAGACTTTAACGTAGATGAGCCCTCAATGGATAAATTAAATGAAGAAGAATTTCGATTTTTCTATAATCCCAAAGAAGGGAAATACGCCATTAAAGCATCCGGTCTAAAACCATAGACTAATTAACCAAATCATTAATAGAATAGCGGCATATATAATGGCAATTTCCATATAATCTCGCTTGGCAGATTTCGTTTTAATTTGTGAAATATCTTTTTTCACTTTTTGAGCCTTTTGCGGTTCGGTGTTTTTTTTGACAATCGGTGTATCTATCTCAAACAGAATTTTTTTCCAATCAAAATAAATCGTTTCTGCTAAATATACCTTATCATTTTCGTTCAGTTGAACATAATCATCTAATTTCCTACTATTAACACGTGTTCCAGATGTTGTATTCAAATCTGAAATAAATACATTTCCTTCTGTATCACGAAATAATTCCATGTGGAAAGGATCAATTCCTTCTATGACACGATCATTGGTAGGATCACTTCCAATTCGAACGTATACTTTCTTACTCATTGGGTTGAATTTTTTCTTGTGTCATATCCAATCCTTTTAACACAAGAACATATATATCTTCTGGATGCATCACTGCTGCTCTTCTATCAGCAACGCTTTTTACATAAACGTTTTTTTTATCTCCAGCCACCCATTCAAAATCTGTAAAATTCAAAACATATTTATTGATTTGAGCACCAGATTTGTCGAAACGTTTTATTGATACTTTCAATGATGGTTTAAGTCGTGATTGTCTACCATTCGGTAAACGTATTTCGGTTCCTCCCATGCTTAGGAGATTAAATCTGATGTCTAAGTATTCATCGCAATTTGAAGTAAGCGCCGATTTTATTGAGTTCCTCGGAAACCCCTCAATTTCACCACCGGTAAAAGTAAAAACAGTGTCTGATTCCTTTATTTTAAAGACAAATTCTGCCTGACCCTTCGAAATAGTAGAAGCAAAATCTAACACTTGAGCATGAAGTGCATCAAGAATATACTGAGGGAAAAGTGCATTCTTTGTATACCGATTAGTCACACCGTTTGGAGGATTCACACCTAATAAATCATTCATTATTACGGCATCAACGCGTAATCCTGCATAAAAAACACCCACTTTTTTCTGTGAAAAGGAGGCTGAAACCATTAAAAACAATATAGAAATTAAGAAGAAATAGGAACGCATAAGGAAATATTTAAGGCAAAAATACATATTTTAGTAGGAAATATGACAAATACAGATTTGATTTTTCCACTTTACAGAAAGCTTTCTAATGGAAAGAATTTTTATAAAATCTTAACCAATCAATCTTTTGAAGAAATTCAAGTAATTGGTTCCAAATCGGTTAAAAGAACGATACGTGCAAAGCAATTTCCGGAAATGATGTTAATTCAAGATCTCATTCAATTCGTAGAACCATACCAGCTGAGTTCGAAGGAGGAATATAATCAATTTGAATTTTAATCCATTTAATTAAACAACAATCCTTTCGTATATTTGCGTCAAAACAAAAAGGATGGCGATTTCAAAAAGCGAATTAGAATTCAATTTCAACGAGGATCAAATGCGTTTAAAAATAAGTGCATTGGAACGAGAATTGGCAACGATTGCGTTAGGTGGCGGAAAAAAACGAATTGAAAAATTACATGAGCAAGGAAAATTAACTGCACGTGAAAGAATTGATTTACTTCTAGACCCGAATACAGAGCGGATAGAAATCGGAGCATTAGTAGGTCATGGTATGTATGAAGAACATGGCGGTTGTCCATCAGGAGGTGTTGGAATTTTTATTGGATTTGTCGCTGGTAAACAATT
>CAZTFG010000081.1:0-10402 GCA_964612725.1 uncultured Lishizhenia sp.
GATAAATCAGCCGACCCGTCTTCACCTGGAGGAGTTGGGAGGGCTAAAAAAATTATTTCTGCATCTTTAATTCCTTCAGCTAATGATGTAGTAAAAGACAAGCGATTTGCTGCAATATTTCTATCAAATAAAGTATCTAAATTGGGCTCATAGATAGGAACCTCTCCATTGCGTAAACGTTCAACTTTTTTTTCATCAATATCTATACATATAACCTGATTCCCTGTTTCAGCGAAGCAAGTTCCAGTAACTAACCCTACATAACCAGTTCCAACAACAGCAATTTTATTCATTCAATAGGATGATTGTTTAGTTATTTATAAACTCGGCAACCGTTTTAGTAATTAACTCCAATTGTTCTTGTTGCATCTCTGTATGAATAGGAAGAGAAATCACTCGTTCAGTCAACCAATCAGTTACGGGTAATGTTAAATTTCCGCTACCAAAAGAAGCAAACATTTTTTGTCGGTGAGCCGGAATTGGATAATAAATCATAGATGGAATTTCTCTTTCCGCCAAGTATTCGTTTAATCCATCTCGATTATGGCCCTCCAAGATTAACGTATATTGATGAAAAACATGTTTTGAATCGTGGGAGCGAAATGGAATCTTCACTCCTTTCATTGTTCCAAAAAAAGCATCATAAAAATCAGCGACTTCCCTTCGCGCATCAATGTAATTATCTAATTGTCGAAGTTTTATGCGCAAAACAGCAGCTTGAATGGTATCTAACCTAGAATTACACCCTACCACATCATGATAATATTTTTTACTTTGACCATGGTTGGCAATCATTTTTAATTTAATTGCCAATTCGTCATTATTTGTGAAAATTGCACCACCATCACCATAACAACCTAGGTTCTTGGAAGGGAAAAAAGAGGTACATCCAATATCACCGATTGTTCCAGTCTTAACAACTCTTCCATCCGACAAATGATAATCAGAACCAATGGCTTGAGCATTATCTTCAATAACAAACAAATTATATTTTTTAGCAATTTCCATAATTGCATTCATATCAGCGGCTTGGCCGTATAAATGAACTGGAACAATTGCTTTAGTTTTTGGGGTAATTGCAGCTTCAATGGATGCAGCATCCACACAAAAAGTCTCTTTATTCACCTCAACGAAAACAGGTTTCAAACCTAATAAAGCAATTACCTCTGTTGTTGCTATATAGGTAAATGAGGGGGTAATCACTTCGTCTCCCGGTTTTAAATCCAATGCCATCATAGCGATTTGCAAAGCATCAGTACCATTGGCACATGGAATAACATGCTTAACCGATAGATAGCTTTTTAAATCCTCTTGAAATGCAGTAACTTCAGACCCGTTGATAAAATTAGCATTCTGAATGACATCCATTATTGCGGAATCAATTGCTGGTTTAATTTTCTCATATTGAGAAACCAAATCAACCATTTGAATTTTTTTCATTGATTAAAATTGTAAAAATGAATGGCAAATGTACAGAAAAAGTAGTAAAACACTGTATTTCTTTACTTAACAAATCAAAAAAAACATATTAATCCGAATACCAACAACCTCAATTTAGTTTCAGATAAAATGACAATAATATAAAATCAATTTGATTTATATAAAACTGTGTATTTAATAAGCAAAACAGAATGCACAAAAAAAAATTGTTTATTTGTGAATAATAAAATTTATTAGTCGAAAATTTCAAATTAAGATAGTAATAGCACCTATCTCAAATCGATATTATTTTGAACATACACCGAGAATTTTTTCATTTCTTGTAATGCCCTTCTATTTGTCCAACTTGGATAACTGGATGAAATTCTTTTTGTTAGGAGCAGTAAATCGGTTGGATAATTCATGTAAAATGGAATTCCTGGATTTATTACATCTGGAATGTTTTTAATGTGCCCATTTGTTATGAGCCATTTTTTCAATTCCCTTGCTTCTTGCGGATTTTCATCGTAGGTACAACATGGATCATTGGAAAGAGAGCTAATGAATGAGTTTAATTTTGTGTCATCTAATTTGAGCAAATCATCAATCAATAATTGATATGTTCTAATATTCGCCACACTCATTCTTAGGATATCATCGGCATTCAATGATAGATATCTTGCGATTTCCTCTTGACTAGCGCTACTAGGGTTTTGAAGTCTATATGAAATAGCTTCTTTTTTACTATTTTCAAAACCTAATCTGAAATTCTCAACAAATGTTTTGGAATACATATCAAAAGCTGAATAGGCTAACGTTGGATCGGAAGCTAATAAATCTCTCCATCCATTTTTGATTAAATTATAATTTGCATCATATTCTAATTTTTCTCTATCTACCGTATATAAATTATACTCTAGCATATCGACTAAATTTAACGGTCCACTATAAAATCCAGCAGAACCGGCAGAAATACCTAATTCAGCGACTTTCTCCTTTGTATATAAATATCCACTAGTTACAGCTGAAACAGAAATAACTAATATACTAACCAAAACGATTTTGATTTTGTTTTTCATGAAATTTATTTTTTATAAAAGTAGTTTAAAATATAAAATAACACACCTTTTAACCATTCTTTTACTATTCCCATCCCAAAAGTTGAAATTTATTTGATTCAATATTGATGGCATACTCATGCTGAATTTGTCTAATTAGTAGCTCGATTGATTCAAATTTTATTGATCTTTTAGGCAAAATTGCAATTACCTCTCTTGCAGGAGATTGATCCGAAGATGTAGCATGAATGCTATGTAAATTTTTGCTTTGCTCGATTGACAGGACATAATTGGAAGGAACCAAGGTGTAACCTCCGTTTAAATCGACCATCTTCATCAACATTTCAATATTTCCCCCTTGATAATTCCATTGTTTCCATTCTATTTCATTTGAAATATCACAAAATTGCATCATTTGGGTACGTAAACAATTTCCCTTACTTAGTAACCACGGATGTAGTTCATTCAAATGATTGCTCATTAATTTTTCTGAATGAAATTGAGGGATATATGCTTTAATTTCCTCCCAAAATAATGGAATTGTTCTCCATTTTGGATGCGCTACTGGCCCCGCTAAGATTCCCAAATCAATCGATTTGTTTTCCAAGGCTTCCAAAAGATCAGTGGTTTTCATTTCTTGAATTTCCAATTGAACATCAAGCATGGTTTCTTGCCAAATTGGAAATAAATGTGGAATCATATAAGAAGAGATCGTTGGAATGATTCCTATCCGAATTTGTTCCTTGTAATTACCCTCCATCTTTTGTCGAATCACCGCAATTTTATCTACCTCTTGTAAAATCTCTCGACAAACCTTAATCAACTCATTACCATACACCGTTAATTCCATTGGATTTGTAGAACGGTCAAAAATAGAAAAACCAAGTACCTCTTCGGCTTTTTTTACCTGCATAGACAACGTTGGTTGGGTTACAAAACATCGATCACTTGCCTTTTGGAATTGTTTTTCTTCACTCAGAACAACTAAGTAATGCATTTGCTGAATTGAAATCATATAAACATATTTTATGTAAATATAAATTATATTGATAAAACTTATGAGACATTTGGATTTAATTTTGTCACCATAAAACATCAAACACATGAAACTAACACATTCTTACACTGCTAAAGTCAATCAATTATTGGCAAGTTACGAAATTCATTATCAAAACTTAAGGTCACTACATTGGAACATTAAAGGAGAAAAATTCTTCGAATTACATGTCAAATACGAAGAACTATATGCTCGAACTCAAATTATAATTGACGAGATTGCGGAGCGAATACTTACGCTAGGGGAAAATCCGTTAAGTAAGTTCAGTGATTATTTAATCCACAGCGTAATTTCAGAAAATGAGTTGATTTCCGAAGGAAATAGGGGAATTGAATATGTACTGACCGCACAAAAACAACTTCTAATTGTAGAGAAAGAAATTCTTACACTTTCAGATTCTCATCAAGACGAAGGAACCCACGCATTGATATCAGATTTGATACGTGAGAAAGAAAAAACAAATTGGATGTTTGCCGCTTGGTTACACCGTATTGAATGAAAAACGAATTGGAAAACCAATCTTACGGAGAAAAACGTAATTTTGTACCGAAGAAAGTAAAACAAATATTAACTATAAAAACAAAGAGTAAAATGGCAACATTAGTTGGAAAAAAGGCGCCTTCATTCAAGGCAGCAGCCGTTGTTAACGGAGGAGAAATCGTGAATGATTTTTCTTTAGATCAATACTTGGGTAAAAACCATGTGATTTTCTTTTTCTACCCGAAAGATTTCACGTTCGTATGTCCATCAGAATTGCATGCATTTCAAGCATCATTAGCAGATTTTGAATCGAGAGGAGTGAAAGTAGTTGCTTGCTCAACAGACACGGAAGAATCGCATTGGGGATGGTTACAAGTACCTAAAAACAAAGGAGGAATTGAAGGTGTAACATATCCAATAGTTGCGGATACTTCAAAAACAATTTCAGAAGCGTTTGGTGTTTTAGCGGGAGAATATGAGTATGATATGGATGGAACATTAACTGCTTCAGGTCCAATGATTGCATACCGTGGTCTTTATCTTATTAACAAAGAAGGAATAGTAATGCACCAATTAGTTAACTTCTTCCCATTAGGTAGAAACGTGGATGAAGCCTTGAGAATGGTGGATGCTTTACAGTACTTTGAAGAAAATGGTGAAGTTTGTCCGGCTAACTGGCACAAAGGAGATGCAGCAATGAAGCCCTCATTTGATGGAGTGGCGGATTATTTAGCTTCTCACTAAGAATAGAAAACTTTTTTGAACCGCTTACAACAATGTGAGCGGTTTTTTTGTTTCATTTACATAAAAAATTACTAATTATGAAAAAAATCTTTCTGCTTTTCACTCTTCTTGGATCTACTATTTCTATGAGCCAAATTACTACCCCAAGAGCTAGTCCTTTGGGTAAAATCGAACAAAAAGTTGGACTTGCTGATGTCTCAATCAGTTATTATCGACCGGCAAAAAATGACAGAACTATTTTTGGAGATGTTGTTCCTTTTGGTGAAATTTGGAGAACTGGTGCCAATGAAAATGCAAAAATAACTACTACAGACGCTTTAATCTTTGGAAAAGACACCTTAAAAGCAGGCACCTATGCCCTATTTACTATTCCCAATCAAAAGTCTTGGGATGTAATTTTTTATACTGATTTTTCTAATTGGGGAACTCCAGAAAAATGGGACGACAAAAAAGTTGCGCTGAAAACAACAGGAACCGTTAGTTCGTTATCTGAAATCGTAGAGAATTTCACCATAGGAATTGATAAAATGGAAAATAGTTCTGCTGAAATCACTTTGACTTGGGACCTAACGAAAGTATCAATCCCTTTTAGCCTCAATACCAAAGACAAGGTGTTAGCGAGCATAAAAAAAACCATGGCAGGACCCACTGCAAATGACTATCATCAATCAGCTTCATTTTATTTTTCTGAAAAAATTGACATGAAACAAGCACTTGAATGGTCTGCTAAAGCGGTTGAATTGCGTGGAGAATCTGCTTATTGGATGACTCGATTATTGTCTCAATTGCAAGCGGAGAATGGAGATTATAAGAAAGCCATTGAAACGGCAAAAAAATCAATGGAAGCAGCTGAAAAAGACGGGGACATGAATTATGTCAAACAAAACAAACAATCCATTGAGGAATGGAGCAAAAAGAAAAATTAATCTCTTTTTCGCAACCAACCTAACGTTAAATCATCGGAAACATGCCATTTGTCACCTTCTAGAATCAAATCAAAACGGTCTCTGGAAGGTGCACTTGGACCCGGATTTTGCTGGATAATTTCAATGTAATCTTTTCCAACTTCAGAAATTATAGCAACATGGCCGTATGGATTATATTCATGTCCATCAAAAACGATTAAATCTTTCACTTTCGGTTTGGATGACGAACCATTTTTAAATTGCACCAAATTACGCTTGGTATTTACTTCCCCATCCTTGAATTTAGCGCTATAAAATTCGCGTGCATGTCCATAGCTATCTGGCATTTTATGCTTTAGATGTTGGTAATAATAGCGTTTTACAAACTCGACACATTGGTATTTTAGTCCAAGATTGTATCCGTCTTTCGACAAATGGCGTTCACTTACATGGCTAACACTTCCGTTATAGTAAACATAGACACCATCTAAGGAATCCAACACATCACCAACCTTTAATTCAGTTGATTTTTTTTCTTGGGAACGTGTTTGGGCATGACTAGAATTCCCTGGCGATTCAGAGCATGAATAACAACAAAGTAATAAAATGACTAGGTGAATAAATCGCATAACTTTTTGACCAATTTAATCAGTTTCTATGAAAGTTTTAAAATTAATCTTCCCAAAAAATTATAATCCCTACTTTTGAGCACAATTCAAACAATGTCCAAACAAACAATAAGTTGGTTATTACTTATTTTGCTAGCCTGCATCTGGGGAAGTTCATTTATATTGATGAAAAAAGGAATGTTCGCAGAGGACGGCACGATGATTTTTTCATCAGAACAAGTTGGCTCTTTGCGCATGTTAATTGCGGCATTGGTTCTTTTGCCAATTTCCTTAAACAAATTAAAAGTAATTAGTGCTAAGAATATCATTCCCTTAGCCATTGTAGGGTTTTGTGGAAATTTCATTCCTGCGTTCTTATTCACCTATGCCGAAACTGGAATATCATCAGGACTAGCTGGAATGCTAAATAGCTTCACTCCTATTTTCACCATCATTATTGGTTTTTTTGTTTTCAAAACGAAATTGACAAACAAACAACTAATTGGTACGTTAATTGGCACCTTTGGAATCGTCGCATTAGTGTTGACTGGTAAAAACGCTTCATTAAATGGTGACTGGGAACATATCTTCGCAATTGTATTGGCAACGCTTTTATATGCAATTAGCCTAAATACCATAAAACACAAATTGTCTGATTTCAGTTCATACGAAATAACATCATTAGCCTTTTTTATTCTTTTACCTTTTGCGATAAGTAGTTTTTACCTAACCGATACCCTGCATACTTTTCAGACGAATCCGCTAGCATCCAAAGGAATTTTTTACATTTTCATTTTATCCGTGGTTGGAACGGCATTAGCAGTACTAGTTTTCAATCGTATCATTGCCTTTTCTTCCACTTTATTCGCGAGTTCAGTAACCTATTTTATCCCTATTGTAGCAGTGATTATTGGTTATGTATTTGGTGAAACACTTAATATGTGGCAAATTCTATCCATGTTAATAGTCTTATCTGGAGTAATCATAGCTAACCTATCTTTCAAAAAAATGAAAGAGTAGAATAGTAAAATGATTTGGATAGATTCATTATCTTTGTATCGTGATTAAGAACTTCTTCATATCATTCTTAATATCAATTGTTTTCATAGGAACAATTGGAATTCGTGTTTTCACCCACTCTTGCGAGGAGGACGGTGTTTTTAAAACGTACTTTGTTCAAACAAATAATCACTGTGAAGACAAGAAAAAAGAACTACCTCCTTGTTGTAAAAAAGAGAAAGAAGAAAAGGATAAGAAAGATTGCTGTAACGATGAAACCGAAGTTTTTAAACTAAAAGTTGATTATGTTTCTTTTTGGAATGACTTCTCGTTTCAATCATTTGTAATTCCCGAAAATCGATCTTTTTCCTTTGAAAAAAACGTAGTTCCTTTTGAGAAACAAACGCTTCAATCCAGCAATTCTGATCCACCTCCAAAACTTTGTGGAAGAGAAATCTTATTAAAAAAACAAGTACTCATAATTTGATTTTTGTGAATCTATCTCTAGTTAACTAGTTTGTTTCACCAAATCAACATTTTATGAATTTTTTATATAAAACATTAGTTTTAGGTTTTTTACTACTTCTAACTATTCAAAACTCTTTTGGTCAACTACACGGATTGATTCAAGGAGAAGATGAAAACGAAAAAAAACCAATTTACAATGCAAAAATAAGGCTGAAAAACTCCAAAACAGGAACATTATCGAAGGAGGATGGAACGTTCGAGCTAAGTTTGCCCAAAGCGCTTCCCGACACCTTGATTTTTTCAGCCAACGGTTTTTACAACGATACAATCATTGTCACGAAAGCGGATCGATTTGCAGCTATTTCGGTTATACTTTATTCGATGAAAGCTTTACCTGAGTTTATTATTTCCTCGCGAAGAAAATCAAGTAGTATTTCCAAAATGAAAACCTTACATGTGGAGGAATTGACTACCGCCGAATTGCGGAAAGCAGCCTGCTGCAACCTTTCTGAATCTTTTCAAACAAATGCCTCTGTCGATGTAAATATTACGGATGCGGTTTCCGGAGCAAAAAAAATACAAATGATGGGACTAGATGGCGTTTATACCCAAATTCAAATGGAGAATATTCCGTATTTGCGAGGCTTGGAGAGCTCATTCGGTTTGCAATCCATTTCCGGAACTTGGATCGAATCCATTCAAATCACAAAAGGAACAGGGAATGTTGTCAACGGCTACGAATCCATGGCTGGGCTTGTGAATCTTGAAATTAAAAAGCCGTTAGAAATGGAAAAAGTGTATCTGAATGTTTATCAAAACATTTTCGGAAGATCTGAGCTCAATGCCAACGCAGGATATAAACTTTCCAAAAAATGGAGCACGGGATGGCTTGCTCACGCCTCTTCGGTATACGGACAAATTGATCACAATATGGATGATTTCAAAGATTTGCCAACCGGTGATAATATTGCTTTCATGAATCGATGGGCCTATCAAGGCACAAAAATGGAGGCTCAATTTGGGTTCAATGCATACCAAGATAGAAAAGTGGGTGGTCAAATCGGTTTTGTGCGGGGAATGCAACTGGAACCTAATCCGCAAGACATTAAATATGGCGTGTTGTTTAATTCTAAACACATTGATGCTTTTCTAAAAACAGGATTTTTCGGCAAACGAACGAATCAATCCTTGGGGATTGTTTACAACGTAAAGTATCAAGAAATTGATGGTTCTTTTGGTCTTCGAAATTTTTCAGGAGTCGAAAAAAGAGGATATATTAATGTGATTTACGATGATTACATCGGAACATTGGATCATAAAATAAAAACGGGAGCAAGCTTGGTAGTATTAGATATTAGTCAATCCGCTGAATCGTTGATGCAAAATAGAAAAGAATTTGTTCCTGGTATTTTCACCGAATATACCTACACAAATTCAAGATTATCAAGTGTTCTTGGTGCACGATATGATTACCACTCACTTTATGGAAGTCAATTTTCACCAAGACTCCATGCCAAATATATTGCTCACGAAAAAACTGATTTACGTTTCACTGCAGGAAAAGGTTGGCGAGTTCCTAATTACATCATTGACAATATTTCGTTGCTAGCAAATTCTAAACAATGGATTGCACCCAATGAAATAAAACCGGAAATTTCGTGGAACATAGGTGCTTCAGTTGTTCAAGAATTCAATTTATTCAATCAAAAGGGAAGTTTAACGGTAGATTTGTATCGAACATGGTTTGAGAATCAATTAATTGTTGATAGAGACGAGTCTGTAAATGCCATTGTGTTTACTAATTTAGAATATGGTTCTTTTTCAAACAGTTTTCAATCTGAACTCAGTGTTTCACCACTTAAAAATTTCGATATTCGAGTAGCATACAAATATTTGGATGTAAAAGCGCAATATGGTGGACAAATGCGTCAACAAGTAATGATTCCCAAACATCGAGGTTTTATAAACCTTGCCTATTTCAGCAGAAATAAGCGCTGGGAATATGATTTAACCTGCACTGTGTATGGTACATCACGTTTACCCGTGCAAGAGGATCCGAATAATCCGAGTAATCAATTATTTAATCAAACAAGTGAAGTATATCCAATGCTAAACGCACAAATCACGCATGTATTTAAGCGCTGGGATTTTTATCTAGGAGGAGAAAATTTGACTAATTTTAAACAGAAGAATCCAATCATTGATGCACAAAATCCTTTTGGATCTAAATTTGACGCTACAACTATTTGGGGACCTGTGATGGGGATTAATATTTATGCAGGTTTGAGGTATTCAATCAAACAGAAAAAATAAAGTTGAAATAAAATATTAAATTATGAAAAAGTATCTTTTATCGCTTGTGATTTTCTTTATTTACGGAATTTCATTTAGCCAAAAAGCAGAAACAAGCGTAATTCAGACATCTGCTCAATGCAACGATTGCAAGGAACGAATTGAAGGAAAATTAAACTACACAAAAGGGATTAAATTCGCTGAATTGGATCTAGAGACCAAAAAAGTAACCGTTAAATATGCTGCAAAGAAAATTTCTCTTCAAAAAATCAAAGAAGCGATTGCAGCCATTGGTTACGACGCAGATGAAGTAAAAGCGAAACAAGAAACTGTGTTAAAGCTACCGAAATGCTGCCAACCTGGAGGAATGGA
>CAZTFG010000082.1:0-10372 GCA_964612725.1 uncultured Lishizhenia sp.
TCCTCAGTCAATTACACCCTATCAGTTGACTTGAATAATAATTGCCCGGTTTTATCTGATGTAGAAACCGTTACCGTTACTGCACCTTCAACCGTTAATGCTGGTCCTGACCAAACAGTTTGTGAAGGAACATCTGTTTCGCTAAATGGAACAATTGGAGGCTCTGCCACCGGTTTTACATGGAGCGCAGGATCGGGAACTTTTTCAAATGCGGCTAGTTTAACTTCATCATTTTCGTCAACCTCTACTCAAGTAGTAACACTTACAGCAACCGGTCCTTGTCCTTCTGTTCAAGATAATGTATTGATAACCGTTAACCCCACCCCAACGGTAAATGCAGGTGCTGATCAACAAGTGTGTGCGGGTGGCTCAATCGTTTTAAGTGGTCAAATGGGTGGTTCAACCAACTCTGTTCAATGGAATGCTACCTCTGGTAACTTCACCAATAACAGCTCCTTAGCAACAAGTTATTCACCTACAATCAATTCAGGAACGGTATTGTTGACCTTAACAGGAAATGGTCCATGTCCCTCAGTAAATGATCAATTAACAGTCACCGTAATACCCAATACAACTCCCCTATTTGACCCCATTGCATCTATTTGTTCTGGAGACTTATTTATCTTGCCTTCACAATCGCTCAATTTGATAACAGGATCTTGGTCACCAGCAATCAATAACACAAGCACTACAACTTATATTTTCACCCCTCAAAATGGTCAATGTGCCTCAACAGCCCAGCTTACTGTAGCAGTAAATCCGGTATATTCCTTATCTGAAACACGTACCATTTGCACTTCGGAATTGCCTTATAGTTGGAATGGTATTTCATTTACCACAGCAGGAACACAAACAGCAACTTTATCAACTACAACAAATTGTGATTCAGTTATTACGATGAATTTGCTTGTCACTTCAACCTTAACAAGTTCAACTTCTATAACAGTATGTTCAAATCAACTGCCATACAATTGGAATGGTCTTGTTTTCATTGCCGCAGGAACACAAACCGCAACGCTACAAAGCGCTTCAGGCTGTGATTCGTTAGCCACATTAATTTTAACCGTTTCTAGCACATTAACAAGCACTACTAATGAAGCAATTTGCGTCAATGAACTACCGTATAGCTGGAATGGATTGACCTTTGCAAATTCAGGAACACAAAGTGTAACACTGGCCAGTATAAACGGATGTGATTCGGTTGCTACATTAAACTTAGTGGTCAACAATTTACCTACTGCGCCGGTTGTGGGAACGGATTCAACCTATTGTCAAAATGATTCACCAGCACCAATTTTCGCTTCAAGTACCGGTTCAATTTATTGGTATTCCGATCAAACACTCACTGATATAATAGGGGTTGACCCCACGTATATTCCGGAACAACAGATCGGAACAACTACTTATTACGCCACGCAAGAAATAAACGGATGTGAAGGTCCAGCAGCAATGGTTACCATCACTTTTGAAGAATGTACAATTATTATCCCTACCGCGTTTACACCGGATGGAGATAATGCAAACGACACTTGGCAATTGAATGGGATTGATCAAATATTCCCTAAAAACAAAGTATATATTTACAATCGTTGGGGAAATTTACTTTTTGAATCTACTGCTGGAAATTATGAAACGAATTCGTGGAATGGAACTTTTAACAACGAATTAATGCCTGTAGGAACTTATTATTTCATCATCGAATATAACGACGGAAATAGAGCGGGAGAAACAGGAATCGTTTCGTTGATCAAGTAATTATTACCAACCAGTTCTGTGCTTATAACCAGGTTCTATTACTCCATTATTGATACGGAAAGATAATCCGATTTCATGTGAATTGAAAGAAAGGTTTTCTACCCCTGTCATGCCGTATTCATACGAATAAGAAGCAAACCATTTTTTGGTTAAGCCAATTTCACCACCCACATACATGGATCTGGCAAATCTAAATCCTACAAATGTGAAAATTCTATCAACATAATTCAGTTTTAGGGTTGATTCTGCCAATAAAGGAGCATTCAATGTTTTAGATAGAATTACTGAAGGAATTAGTTCATACAAATTATTAATCTTGAATGCATATTTACCGAGTAATGCTATTTGTGTACTATAATTGGAATTCGTACCTACGTTTTTCCAAATTAATGGGATAAAATGGTTCACAGACACCCCAGCTAAAAAACGCTCACCACTTACAACACCGCCAAAATTAATTAACGGCTTTATCACATTTACTTGCCTTTTGACGGTTGGATCTGGATAATAGGTCTCCACTTTATCGGCGTTATATCCCAACTGAAAAGCTCCTGCACCCATTCCAAATGAAAGTCTCAATTTATGTTTTAGTCGAAAATGAATTCCGTATTGAATTTGAATTTTATTAACAGAAAAAGCAGCAACTTGATCATTTTCTATAGAACAACCAAGACCTTGTCTGGTCAATTCATATAATTTATTTTCTTTTTGCAAAGGTACCGCCACTGTAACTCGACTTTGTCTGGGTGCACCGTCAAATCCAACCCATTGAATTCGATAATTGGATTTTATTTCCATTTTCGGTAAGAGGCCCGTAACCGCTGAATTTACCTGCTGCAAATTTCCAGACCATTGATTAAAATGAGAATCAAACTGAGCACCTGCGCTGAAATTAGAACTAAGAACAATAAGGGATAGAATTATTCGCTTCATCGTATAATGGAAATTGTACCCTTAAACACCTTTTTCTCTGCATCATTTAATTCTAAGACATAAAAATATACCCCTTCTGGTAGTGCAGCACTGTTATAGTTTCCAGTCCATTCGTTGGAGGGGGAATACGGCGAAAATTCAGCCACTTTCATCCCCACTCTATTAAAAATGGTAAGTGAATTAGTTGGATAAAATTCTATGGATGGGATTTTCCAGGAATCGTTTACATCATCGTTATTGGGAGAAAAAGTATTCGGAATATCCATATCCGTTCTAACAAAAACAGTAACATAATCATAAAGGACACACCCTGCATCTATCGCAACAAAAGGAAACGTAAACGTTTGATCCGGATAGGCAAACGGTTCCAAAATGGATGAAGAACTTAAAAACAATTGGGTATCCCAATAAAATAGTTCGGCTGATGTGCTCCCGTGCAGTTGTGCAATTTCTCCCGGATCAATAACCGTATCATTACCGGCCGAAATCGGAAACGAATGAACGACCAACGGTACTGTTGAAATGGAAATTGGTTCAGGACAAGGAGAAAAGCAAGTAGTTTCTACTCGAACAACATCCCCATTATTTACCGCATCCGTTTCAAAAACCAACTCATTGGATGCATTCATCAATTCATTATTAATAAACCAATTTACCAACCCTGGATTCGGACAATTAGTGAGTTGTAGGGCATAACCTGCGGTTTCATTTAAGCAAACCGTGTCATTATAAGATAGAATAGCGGATGGAATTTCATGTGAAACGGCCTCTCCCGAAACCTTAACGAAAAAATCTATCCCAGGATTGGCAACTCCGGAGGTATTTTCATTAAAAACAAGGGTGTAGAGTGAATTGGGTAATAAACCACCAAAATACCAAACCGTATCAACAGATGTACTTGAAATGGTTACATCTACAAATACATATCCGGATGGATTACACCCGTTTTGTTGTCTCAATAAACGCAATTGCAACGCCCCACCTACTTCTACACCTGCGGGGATACTCGTAATATCTACTGTCACAGCAACACTATCACCGTTTGTGTTCGTTTGAAAGTTATACCAAATTGTAGCTTGAGGATTCACTAAATTAAAAACACCAACATCCGAGCAGGATTGACAGGTATCGACAGTGGCATATTCAGTGGTGGCTAAAACAAATTGATTAGGACATAGAATCTGTGCATTTGGACACAAATCATTAGTCGGTTGTTGAGCAAGCAAGATTCCGTTACAACTCAAAAAGAGGTTTAACAAAAAAATAACAACTTGCCTATTTCCCTTCATAAAATCTAGTAAACACAATATTAATGACTTATTTTAAGATAGAAATCAAAAGTTAAACAATTCTGATAGCCGAATATTCTTTTTTTTTTCAGAATTTTGGCACGGTAATCGAAAAACGAAAAAAACCAAATTATAGTATTATGAAAAAGAGTTACTTATTTTTTTGCTTCCTGTTTTTAACATTAGCATTAAATGCACAAACCATGCGTGTGGATTACGACAACGCTTCCAAGTGGTTTTTAGGAGTGAATGTTGGTGGAACATGGAATTCTACGGATGTACAAAATAAATCAGGTCTTGGCTGGGGATTAACCCTAGGAAGATCATTTAATTACACCTCGTATGGCTTATTGAGTTTTGATCTACGTGCCCGATATTTAAGGGGTTTTTGGTACGGTCAAGATTATGATACAACAAGCATGGCAGGTTACGCTGGAGGTGCATTGAATGGATATTCAAGCCAAGGAATGATTGCCCACAATTTCCAAACAGATGTCCATCGACTAGGATTTGAACTAGCTGTTCACTTAAATAGACTCACAAGCAGAACGGGTTGGGATCCATATGTATTTGGTGGTGTAGGTTTTACATGGCACCAAGCCTACGGTGATTTGATCAATCAAACGGATACATCAGGAGTATATGACTATGCTTCAATGGTAAGTTCTGGTATTGATTTAGAAAATCAAATAGACAACTCGTTGGACGGTATTTATGATTCAAACCTTGATGGTTTCTCATCGAACTCGTACAATGTAGCATTTATGCCAAGTCTTGGTTTTGGTTTAGGATACCACATAGGAAAACGAATTACCCTAGGACTGGAACACAAAACAACTTTTACCTTACGTGATGATTTTGATGGATTAGTTTCTCAGGCTAGAACCAAAAAAGACCGTTATCATTATACCTCATTGTACTTGCAATTTAGAGTTGGTGGTGGACACTCAAATAATACTAGCACGAGTGCCCCTTGTAATCAACCCCGAATTAATGTATTGCAACCAACAGGAGCAATTACAGTAACGAACCCACAATATACGTTTGAAGCAACAGTTGCAGAAGCTACTTCTTCGAATCAAATTAGCATTACCACGAATACGGGCCAAAACCTTCCATTCGAATATAATACTACCACCAAACAATTGCGTGCATCAGTTCAATTGGTTCCTGGGGTTAATTCATATACTATTCGCGTTTACAATAGTTGTGGATTTGATAGTAAAGTAGTTAGTCTTACTTACCTAAATTGTACTTTACCAACAGCCGTTTTCACAAATCCTGCTAATGAAAATTCAACAGTAAGAAATGCAGGTTATAGTTTTACTGCTGCATTAACTGGCATAACAGATTTACAAGGGATTAAATTTTTCCAAAACAATGTTCAAATCACCGGTTTTAGCTTCAATTCTGTAAATGGATTATTAGTAAGCAATTTAACCTTACAACCTGGAGTAAATACGTTTCGAGTTGAATTAATTAATTCATGTGGTTCTAATGTATTTAGCACCAGTTTAAATTATGACAATTGCGTTGCTCCTGTTCTTTCGTTGGTAACACCAAGTGCCACGGGTACAACAGTAAATACGCCACTGGCAGCCATTTCGTTCTTGGCCTCTAATATTGCAAATGCCAACCAATTAAGTATCACACAAAATGGTGTTATTGTAGGTCCTATCTCATTGAACAATGGAAAAGCTTCCTTAAACACTACCTTGAGTTCTGGCTTGAATACATTTGTGGTGAATGCAACCAATGCTTGTGGGAACGTATCTCAAACATTTACCATTGACTATCAATCATGTAACGCTCCGTTAATCACACTAGATAATCCATCTAGTTCAGGTATAACGGTTGCTTCTCCTGCCTTTGTATTAAAAGGTAAAGTAAGCAATATTGACTCGAAACAAAACGTGGTTATTCGCAATAACGGAAATGTGGTTAACAGCCATACTTATTCTAAAGCAAGCGGATCGTTAGAGGCAGCAATGACCTTAACAACTGGACCTAATATTTTAACAGTAACAACGACCAATGGATGTGGTGTAGATGTGGAAACAGTGACTATTAATTACATTCCATGTATTGCTCCGGTTATTACATTAGGTGCCATGAATAATGTGGTAACAAATTCTTCTTATTTGTTTTCTGCAACAATTCTTAATCAAGCTACTAACCAAGGAGTAAACCTAACCTTGAATGGTCAACCAATTAATTTTAGTTACAACAATGGTTTACTAAGTGCCAGCGTTAATTTAGCGACAGGAAACAATACGTTTGTTCTTTCTGCATCAACGAATTGTGGTCAGGCAAGCAAAACATGGAATGTCAACAACAATAATTGTATTCCACCCGTAATCCTTTTATCTAATCCTACGGCAACAGGAACTACAGTAAATACGGCTCCGTTTGTATTTAAATCTATTCTTACGGGAATGAACTCCTCACAAGGAATTTCATTAACACTTAATGGAGTTATAGTTCCTTTCACTTATTCAACTGGTTTATTGACAAGTAATGTAACATTAAACCCAGGAGTTAACACATTTAAGTTGACCCTCCAAAATAATTGTGGTAATGCTACAAATGAAATTGTTGTGAATTTCCAAAATTGTACGGCTCCAATTATATCCGTTGTGGACCCAATTTCTCCAAATTCTACAGTTACATCAGCTAGTTTAGCTTTGAAAGCAAACATCCTAAATGTGCCATCTGCACAGAACATTTCTGTAAAATTAAATGGAATGGGGATAGCATTTCAATACGTTAATTCATTATTGACCGCTAATTTATCGCTACAACCAGGTGCGAATACGGTTTTAATAAGTTCATCAAATGATTGCGGAACAGACGTTGAGGCTATTAATGTAATCTATAACAATTGTACGGCACCAGCCATTCAAGTATCAAACATTCCTTCATTGGTTACCACCACATCCAATACATTAGCCATTTCAGCTACTGTAACCGGATCTAATCTTTCACAAGGAATTACATTAACTCAAAATGGTAACATTGTTCCACATTCACTGATTGGAAATTCATTAACAGCCTCAGTTCAGCTTAGTAATGGTGCCAACATTTTTGTTATTTCTGCTGTAAACTCTTGCGGGGCGGATGCAAAAACATTTACGGTTACCTATGCACCATGTATTTCTCCACTTGTAGCAATAACCAATCCTGCGAATACGAATCTAACGTTGAATACTGGAAACTTTACATTCCAAGCTTCTACTCAACACGTAAATTCAGGTGCAGAACTAATTCTATTACACAATGGAACATCTGTAACTAATTTTAATTTTAACAACGGTCAGGTAGTTGCACCACTTACATTAACAGCAGGAATAAATACAATTGTTTTAACAGCAACCACTTCTTGTGGAACGAGTTCGAAAACTGTAATTATCAATGGTAAAAATTGTGATGCACCTGTAATTTCAATTGGTTCGCCAGCTAATTCAGGATTAACTGTTAACAACGCTCAGTTTTTGTTTCAGGCTTCTCTTTCTAACCTAACTTCTAACCAAGGTATAACCTTGTCAAACAATGGAAATCCAATTTCAGGATATACTTATGCCAATGGACAATTGACAGCAACTCTACTATTAGTTTCTGGGCAAAACAACTTAGTGTTAGCCGCAAGCAATGAATGTGGAAATAGTTCAAAAACAATTGTTATTAACTATGCCGCACCTTGTAACCCGCTTTCAATCAATTTCTTGAATACCATTCCTTCTGGCGGATCAACCAATGCTACATCGATAGCCTTGAGTGCTCTAATTCAAAATTATACAGCAAACACAGCTGTAACGGTTAAAGTAAACGGAAACCCAACAAATAATTATACCAATGTAAATGGTTTAATCTCTGGTCAATTAAACATACCAGCAGGAACCCTTACGATTGAAATCAGTGCAACAAACAATTGTGGAACAGCAACTGAAACCTATAGTATTTCAAGATGTAAAGAAACAACCGTAACATTAAACACACCGAATACAGCACAATTTACTACTTCTAATTCAACGCAATTAGTAAAATTCAACGTGGCGAATGTTGCATCTGCTAATCAAATTACACTTACCTTAAACGGTCAATCTATTTCAGGATTCAATTTCTCAGGAAATGAAGTAAGTGCCACTTTACCGCTAAATGCAGGAGTTAACATTGTGGGGATTACGGTAAATAATGGATGTAATACGGCAAATCAATCGATAACTATCAACCAATCAGCACCCTGTAATCCATTATCAATTAATTTCTTGAATACGATACCATCAGGGGGTGCAACGAATGCTACCTCAATGGCCTTGAGTGCACAAATTCAGAATTATACAGCAAATACAACCGTATCGGTAAAAGTTAATGGCAACCCAACAAACAATTATACTAATCTGAACGGATTAATTTCCGGACAATTAAATTTACCGAATGGTACGTTAACAATTGAAATTAGTGCAACGAACAATTGTGGAACAGCTACAGAAACGTATAGTATTTCTAGATGTAAAGATGCTACGGTTACATTGAACACACCGAATACAGCACAATTTACAACAGCTAGTTCAACCCAATTAGTTAAATTTAATGTGGCTAATGTATTGAATGCGAATCAAATCGTGTTAACGTTGAACGGTCAATCGATTTCAGGATTCAATTTCTCTGGAACTGAAGTAAGCGCCAATGTACCTTTAGTACCTGGTATCAATGTTATCGAAATTGCTGTAAACAATGGATGTAATACAGCTAACCAAGCCGTTACTATAACCCAATCTGTTCCATGTAACCCATTATCAATTAATTTCTTGAATACCATTCCTTCAGGGGGTTCAACAAACGCCGCATCAATGGCATTGAGTGCTCAAATTCAGAATTACACTGCTAATACTACCGTAACAGTTAAAGTAAATGGAAATCCAACAACAAATTATTCGAATGTAAATGGTTTAATTTCTGGACAATTGAATCTACCAAATGGAACCTTAACAATTGAAATAAGTGCAACGAATAATTGTGGAACAGCAACGGAAACGTACAGTATTTCGAGATGCAAGGATGCAACAGTAACTTTAAATTCACCCGCTTCTAGTGCCATAACAACGTCGAATTTAACGCAAGTAGTTTCTTTTAACGTGGCGAATGTTTCTAATGTGAATCAAATTCAACTTCTACAAAATGGTCAAGCAATAAGTGGATTTAATTTTACTTCTACCAATGTAAACACAACACTCAATCTAATACCGGGTGTAAATACGATTCAACTTATTGTAAACAACGGTTGCAACACAGCAAGTCAGAACGTTACAATCACGTACACACCAGTAGTTGTAGAACAAACAATTCTAATCTGTGTTACCCCGGCAGACAATCCAAGAGCTTATCAAACCTTACAAATTCCAATTTCACAATGGCCGGCATACCAGGCTCAGGGTGCAGTATTAGGCGCTTGTGTTCAACCCGATGCTGATTATAACCGTGACACGACTGGTTTAGGGAATGGAAATGATTCTAATACAGGAAATGGACAAGATAATTCTGGATCTGGAAATGATAATGGGAATAACGGACATGGAAACAACCAAGATGGTGTTGACAGTTCAAACCCGGGACAAGGAGGCGGAGGACCGAATGGCACCATAGATCAAAGCGGAGCAGTTGATGATGAAAATGGGAATGGAAATACTTCAAACGGATCCGGAAATACGATGAATGGGAATGTGAATAATCAAAATTCAGGACAAGGTCTAAATGGATTTAACACTAATTCAGGTTCAAACTCATCCAACGGAAATAATGGGAATAATGGAAATTCCGGAAATTCCGGAAATGCACCCGTTGCTAATCCTGGACGACCTCCTGTTATGAGACCAAATTCAACGATTAACTCACCAAAACCTACTTCTACCCCAACATCAACTAATCCATCACAAACGCCTGCTGTTAATAAGCCTGTTGCATCACCTCCTCAAAACAATGCAACACCAAAACCCGCGATTAACAAACCCTCGCTTAACAAACCGGTAGAATCGAATCCGAATGAAACGAAACCGGAGACACCTAAAATTATACGCAAAGGATAAGTAAACAAAGAGTATGGTCGGAAGAAATTTCGGCCATTTTTTATTCCCAATACATTTTCTTAATAGAATGATTTTGTGTATATTCGCAGCCTAAATTTTTTGAAATGGCATTAATTGGTAAAATTCGTGAAAAATCTTGGTTGTTAGTTTTAATCATTGGTCTTGCTTTAGTAGCATTTATCCTATCTGATTATAAGTCCATTATGGGTGCCTATTCTGATCAATATGGATTAGGAACTGTTTATGGAACCAAAGTAAATGCTCAAAAATACGATGCTGCAGTTCAACGTTTTGAACAACAAGGAAGAATGC
>CAZTFG010000083.1:0-10350 GCA_964612725.1 uncultured Lishizhenia sp.
GCACGTTTTCAGGTATCGAATCAGTACATTCAATTTCTAGAAAAATGCGTTGGTTTTTATCCAATTCGCCCAAGTGATCTGCTTTCACCAAAGGAAAATAACCTGGTTTTGAAGCGTGGTTTTCGGTCCATGAGGAGAAATCCACAATTACACCTAAGGTTCCTGGAACCTCAAAATCAAGTGTATTTTGACCAATATATACGTAATCAGCAGCTAAATCCTGCAAATTCCATTTATCTAATTGAATCGAATAATTGTATCCAAAACCATAAAAATTTGCTGGAGTAATTGTTTGTTTTTCGGACAAATCTGCCACTACTACTGGAACGTGTTTTCCACCGATGTTATGAATTTCATTCGTTTTTCTGCGTGAATAAGAAAAAGGATTGTAAGGTAGAGAAATAATTTTATCTGAAATTAAAAAATCCTGAGCAGCATCAAATTTCTCAGCTAATTTTCGCGCTACAGGAATTTCAAACTCTGGTTCTTCTGTCAAGGAAACGCGAATGGTATCCCCTATTCCATCTTCTAACAGTGCTCCAATTCCAACCGCTGACTTGATACGTCCATCTTCTCCATCTCCCGCTTCAGTAACCCCTAAATGCAATGGATAGCATCGACCATTTTCCAGCATTTTGGAAACCAACAAACGGTAAGCTTGTACCATAACCAAGGTATTGCTGGCCTTCATGGAAATAGTTAGGTTAAAATACTGGTGTTTTTCACAAATGCGAATGAACTCAAATGCGGATTCAACCATTCCTTCCGGCGTATCTCCATACCGACTCAAAATCCGATCAGAAAGCGAACCGTGATTCGTGCCAATCCGCATAGCTGTATTGTATTCTTTGCACAATAAAACGAGCGGTGTAAATTTCATTTCTATTCGTTCTAACTCAGCTTGATACGTATCGTCCGTATAATCGATTTCCTCAAATTTCTTTTTATCCGCGTAATTTCCAGGATTCACTCGCACTTTCTCCACTAATTTGGCGGCAATTTCAGCTGCATTGGGTGTGAAGTGAATATCCGCAACTAAAGGAGTGTTGTACCCTTTAGCGATTAGGACTTGACGAATTAGTCCCATGTTTTCTGCTTCATTTTTACTTGGAGCAGTCAACCGAACTAACTCGCAACCCGCTTCAATCATGCGAATGGATTGCTCAACCGATTTTTCGGTATCCATGGTGTCAGTTGTAGTCATGGACTGTAATCGAATTGGATTTCCCGCCCCCATTTTCAACTGGCCAATGGTAACTTCTAACGTGGGAACGCGCTTGCGGTTCAATAAATCCAAACAATATGACATAATGAGCTAAAATTAGTAAACAAAGGTAAGAATTGTTTGTTCGATGGGAGTAATTGGCGAACTTTTCTGAAAAAAATCACTCCTCAATCGATTTGGTTTTTGGGATAGAGAAAATAGCATACAAATAACTAAAAATACTAATTCCCATTTGGGTTTCAAGCGTGTCTTCAGTTAAAAACGAAACCGCTAATAAACTAATAAAAATAATTCCCAGCAGTTGGTTAGTTTGAAGTTGATTGTGAGCAAACGCAAATAGCACATACAAAAAGTAAAATACCCCTCCAATTCCGAAGGTAATAAAAAACGTAAGGTATGTATTATGTGCTTCCAGCCTGTTTTCGGCCAATAATAAGGAATTGTCGCTTTGATATTCATCCTGAAACGCCTGTTTAATGTCCCCAGTGCCAACACCAAAAATGAAGTTTTTTTGAGCGATTTGCCAACCCGTTTTCCAAAATTCCAATCGCTGTAGTAAGGTGCTACCATTTGGATTATTAGCTACATGAATTTGATACCTCATCTCGTTTAATCGACCAATAAAACCCGGTTTCTTTTCATGAATATCAGCTGTTCCATTTTCTATTTCCTTGAAATCACTTGCCTGAAGTTTGTTTATCCCTAATCGATTTGCAGGTAAATTTTTTGAATGCAAATAGCGAATCAAGGTGTATTTGATTGGTTGTTTTTTACGATCAATTCCTTGAAAATTATAGGTGGAGTGATGTTTCCATTCTATTTCTAATTCCCCCATATTTATTGGTAAATTAGTAGCGGATGGAGGTATTGAAAGGTAATAAATAACCGCCAAGCCTGAAAATAAACCGATTGTAACGAGTCCAATTCCTACCCAATTATACTTCTTCTTATAAAAAGCGAAAATCCCACAAAGAAGTAACACAATTAACACCGAAAGCAAACCGGAAAATACCTGACTAAAAATGGTATAGGCAACTAGCAAGAAAGCTGCAATCCAATAAACTTTGCTCCAAGATCCACATTTTCTACTTCCAAAATAAATGGCTATGGCCACCCCAAAGGCTACTAATATTCCGAACCGAATGTGCGAGCCAAACAAGGATAATTCACGTAAATCGCCATAATAGCGATCACCAAAAAATTGAAAATATGTCAAGGTATTGATGGAAGAAATTAGCAACAAGGTGATCAATAATAGGTTTAGCAATCGGTCTCGATACATACCAATCAGTGCTGGTTTTGCAAAAACAATAAGAGGAATAGTAATCAACGAGGTTTTCATGCGCACGTCATCCCATCCTTCCAATAAATTTTCTGTCCAAAACATGCCAAGTAAATGAAGAAAAAACAAGCCAGCAATTAGCAAAAAAAGACGGTTGGATCGCAGTGAATTGAAAAGTACTTTGTAGTTAAACTCAAGCAGCAAATTCAATAATCCGAGTAGAATCCCGATAGACAATAATGCTTTACTACATACAATCCCGATAGTAAACATCGCCAAAACAACTGCGTGTACCGCATCAGAATAATTTGTTCCAAAAAATCGCTTTAACATAGATGATTAGCGAATAAACAATTATTTCTTTAGTATAGAATTATAGGTGTTTTCATTAAGTAAAATTTCAACTGCTTTTGAAACGCTCTTATCAGAAGTAAAACCATTAATAATTCGACCATTTTCAAAATAATACCTGGATATAATTTCATTTTCCAAGATGCTTGCAATTTCATTGATTGATTTTGCAAAATCTGCATCTTTTGAAGAGCTCACCTTTTTCAACAGCATTTCATAATCTGATTGAACAGCCTCAAAATATCCTTCTTTTTCTGCCGTTTCCTTCCATTTTTTAATACTTTCTTCAGAAGCTGTTGCATAATCAAAATCTTGTTTCATTACATAGTCCTTGAACTCCTTCAATTCATCAGCAGATAATTTGAATTGGTTGGCAGAAGCAATCGTTGGGTTTTTCTGAAAGTACTCAGTTGCGAAATTAAATAATACGTGTTTTTGAAGCAGGGTTCGGGTAAATTTACTTAAGGTTTCATTTCCAGTTTTTTCATCGGGTTCAATTCCACGCCCATCTATCACCTTACGGCCGTTTTTGGTTTGAAAAGTTTTAAGCAATGAATCAGCAATTTCACTTGGTTTGTCACCCTCTTTTTTGTCATAATACTCCAACCGCTGCACGCAACGACCAGATGGGGTATAATATTTAGCAATCGTTAATTTTACTTTTGACCCGTATTTTAAATCATAGGTACGTTGAACCAAGCCCTTACCAAAACTGGTTGAGCCAACAATAACTGCTCGGTCTAAGTCTTGTAAACTTCCTGAAACTATCTCGGAGGCAGAGGCGGAATTTCCATCGATTAATACTACTAAAGGAATCGTTAAGTCAGCTGGTTCATCTAAGGCTTTATATAGTTTGTTCTCTTCTTTAATTCTTCCTTTCGTGGTTACAATTGTTTGATTTTTTGGGACAAACATATTTACGATTTTAACCGCTTCAATGAGCAATCCTCCTCCGTTTCCTCTTAAATCGAGTATCAATTGTTTCATTCCTTCTTGCTTTAACTTAGCAAAGGCTTTACTTACATCAGCATAAGCCGTTTGAGTGAATGAATTTAATTTTATGTATCCTACCTTGTCTTTAATTATTCCTGAGTAAGGTACATCCGGAAGTTTTATTTCATCTCGAGTCAACGACAATGTTTTTTTACCTTGATTAGGTCTTTCAATCTCAATATTTACAGTGGTTCCTTTAGGCCCTTTCATCGCCGTTGAAACCTCATCATTGGATTTTTTAATCATAGTTTTTCCGTCAATCGCTAAGATTTTATCGCCAGGTTGCAATCCTCCTTTTTGAGCTGGATTTCCTTCATATACTTCTGAAACTGTTACAAAATCTCCAATTTTAACTATTTGCGCTCCTAATCCACCATATTGTCCAGTGGTTAATAATCGATAATCTTCAATATTTGCCTCATGATAATACACGGTATATGGATCAAGGTCTTTCAACATGGCATCTATGGCTGCTTTTGAAACTTTACCTGTTTGAGGGTCGTCAACGTAATATAACTCGAGGTGTTCAAAAATCTGATCCATGATTTCCAAATTTTTCAGCACCTCGAATCCGTTCGATTGAGCCAAACAATTTGTTTGAATAAAAACCAAAAGAAGAATTACACGAATTTTTGCTTTCAACGAAAGGAAGATATTAACTTGGGTTCGTTTCATGTTCAATGAGTTTAATTATTAATTTATCGACTTTGTCCTGCACAAACTCAAACGTAGGAATTTCGTTTGATGAATACACAAAACAAATTGCGAGTTCTTTTTTAGTGTGCTCTAAAAACGACTCTAATTCCATTTTATTCTTTCTAAAAGCTTCACGAATGAGTCTTTTTATAAAATTTCGTTCTACAGCACGTTTAACTTTTTTTTTGGGTACAGAAATCAGTACCTGAAAAGAAACTTTTTTTGGAAGTTCGGTTTCAAGAACGAGTGCATACAACGGGTATTGTTTCAAACGATGTCCTGTTGCGAAAACAGCATCAATAACCAACTTGCTACACAATTTATTTTCCTTACCAAAATTTTCTTTCACTCAACAAAGGTACGTTCATTTCAAGCAATTGAAAAACATTGTATTATTTTTGATTCACCAACTCTTCAAATTTATCTATCTTTAACGTTGAATCAATATTGTCTGTTAATTGGACATAAGAACTAAGAAATTCGAATTTGCCTATAAAATGATTGTAAAATGAAATTGTTTTTTCTTTATAGCTGGCTTGGGGTAATGAGTTTAGGAACAGTTGCTGCTCAAAAAAAAGTAAGTGTTTTGTATCAATTCATCGGCAACGGAACGGTTGGAACGACACCTGTCACGATGCAATTAAACATGCAATCCAATGGTATAATCAAGGGAAATTATTCTATCATTAATTCCAATCCATCTAAAATGTATGGTTTGGAGGGGAATAGTCCGATTGGCGATAGTCAGCAAACTACGGTTTACATCAAAGAAAATAATGAAGAGAAGGGTTATTTTATTTTACCTTATGACATTGAGGACTTGGAAATTCTAATTGGAAAATGGTATAATTTGGATGGTTCAAAAACTCAAAATGTATACATTAAACGAATTCACTAAACACATTCGCATCCGGGCACTTGTATTTCTGGTAAGTTGGTTGTTTTCTGGATTCTCATTTCAGTTGGTTGGTCAAGAGTTTAAAAACTGCAAATTTCTTGACAATTGGCAATCTGATACTATTTTAACCAATTCAACTCAAGTTAGATATAGCAGTTGTTGGGGTTTTGTACATGCTGGATTGGAATATGGTGTAATTGGTTCAACGGAAGGTCACCATATTTTTCAACTAACTACTGCGGGTACCTTTAAATTCATTGATTTTATTCCAGGAAAATACGTGTCAAGCCAGGCCATTACCCGAGAATATAAAACCTACCAGCATTATCTATATGCAACGGGAGATGAAGGATCGAGTAGTTTACAGATTATGGATCTAAACTATTTGCCAGACTCGGTAGTCCTGGTGTCTGACATTCAAAATACATCCATTGGAAAAATTCACAATCTCTTTATTGATACGAGCAATGCCCTTTTATTTGCTTGTTCAGTAACCCCTTTTTTGAATGGACAGGAAATGAGCTTAGTGCCGCTCAAAGTGTTTTCATTACAAGACCCTTTAAACCCCACGTTTGTATGGGAAGGTCCCTCAGATATCCTAGAAGTACATGATATTTTTGTTCGTGACAAACTTGCTATTTTAAATTGTGGCTATGACGGAATTCGCATCTATGATTTCACCAATCCAAGTTCACCTCAATATCTAAGTAATCTCAGTTTTTATCAAGACCAAGGATATAATCACCAAGGATGGCTTGCCCCAAATAACGAAACCTATATTTTTGCAGACGAAACTCCTGGTACACGAATCAAAAAAGCCGAACTTTCATTAGATAAAAATTTAACCATTCAATCTGTATTTGGAACAGAAAATAAACCCTATTTAAAAACCGCTCATAATATTCAATGCACGAATGAATTTGCCTTTGTTGCCTATTACAATGACGGTTTGCGAATTTTTGACATACGAACAAACCCACCCCAAGAGGTTGCTTTTTATGACACCCACCAAGACATGGAGGGCAACACTTTTTCCATGTGGGGAGCCTGGGGAATTTATGCCCTGCTTCCAAGTAAAAGGATTCTTGTTTCAGATAGAATTAGTGGTTTTTATTTATTTTCATTTGACCAACAGTTGTTTTCGCAGATTCATCCCTCTGAGGAAATTAGAATATTGCCCAATCCAAGCAACACGGCTGATGGATTTAAGGTACAACTGCCCTATACCATGGATCTATTACGCATCGGAGTTTATGACTCGTTTGGCAGAAAAATTCTAGAAACAAATGCACAAGATTCCAATTTAGTAACCATTGATACTGTGTTCGTTTCAGGTGTTTATTATGTTGAAATTGAATTTGTAAACTACCTGAATGAAACAGAGAGACACATTGAAAAATTAATACTCAAATAAAATGAAATATTCCCTTATATTCCTTCTTACCTTAATCCAAGGATCAATTTGCTTTAGTCAGGTAGAAAAATCAACACGAAAATGTTATGAAGATAGCATAGATTTGGAAGGATATCTCGTTACGGACTGTGGAAGAAAGAAAGGAATAATCAGCTTTGATAATAAATTAATAACTGATCCCGGAAATAATTCTATTTTATGGCTTCATAACAAACAACCATTTAGTGGGGAATGCGAATCGTGCTATTCACACAACGAAAAAACTTATTTTCGGTTCAAGGTTGAATCTGGTCAAATAAATGGTTCATACCTTGTCAATCATCCATCAGGTTGCATTCAAGAACGCGGGACAAAAATCATGGGGAAATTTGATGGTAAAATCGAACTCTTTTACGATTCAACTAATGCCATAAAGGAAATTTCCAATTATGTATTAGGAAAAATGAATGGAGAACAACTTTTCCTGAAACCAAATGGAGACACCATTTCCTATGAAAATTATAAAGTGATTTCGAAAGGAGATCAAATTGAATCCTTGCTTCATGGTATCCAACGCCAGTATTTTTCAAATGGAAAAATGGAATCTGAAATCAACTACAATACTGGATTATTGGATGGTGACTACAAAAAATTCAGTAAAGATGGGGTGCTCATAAATGACCGAAAATTCAAAAAAGGAAAAGAATCAGGGAAATGCGTTTCTTATTATGATAATGGGAAAATAATGTTTGAAGAAAATTGGAAGGACGGCATAAAAGAAGGCGATTTTATTTTCTACCTTCCAAATGATTCAATAAAATTTGAAGAACATTATAAAAAAGGGTTAGCAGAAGGAACATTCAAAGAATATTATGACAATCGGCAGATCCAATCACTCGTTGTGTATGCAAAAGGTAAAGTAGTAAGCGAGAAATATTGGAACGAATACGGTCAAGAAATCACCGAGGAAAGAAAAACAGAAATAGAAAAAACCAAAGGAGAAAAATCCGTACCTGAAAAGAAGATAGAAAAAAAACAACCTGAAAAAAAGGAAAAATCGGTAAAAAAGGAAAAAAACAGCAAATCGGTCAAGGAGAAGACTACCCCAACAGAGAAAGAGGAAGAAGAATTATAAAGAAAAGATGTAATTTAGAGGTGAATTACCGTCATGGAAGAAATCGAAATTTCAATTATTATCCCTACGTTTTGTGAAGAAGGCAATATTGTTCCCCTTTACAACAAGCTGATTTTCGAACTAACCCAAACATCTATTGATTCTTTTGAAATAATTTTTGTGAATGACGGAAGCAGCGATAACTCCTTGGTCAAAATCAAGGAACTTATTGTTGAAGATTCTCGTGTAAAGTATATTCATTTTAGTAGGAACTTTGGTCATCAGAATGCACTGCGAGCAGGTTTAGATTATGCAACCGGAAATGCCGTAATCAGTATGGATGCAGATTTACAACATCCACCTGAACTTATTCCAGAATTAATTTTTCATTGGCGAAAAGGCTACAAAGTGGTATTTACCAAACGACGAAACACGAAAGACTTGTCGTTCTTTAAAAAAGCTACTTCTACCTTGTTTTATAGATTGGTAAATTACCTATCCGAAACAAAACTAGAGGAAGGAACGGCCGATTTTCGATTGTTAGACAGAACGGTGGTTGAAGCCTTGAAGTCATTTAAAGAAAATAATCTGTTTTATAGAGGAATTATCCCATGCCTTGGGTTTAGTCAAATCGGAATAGAATACATCCCTCAAGAGCGATTTTCAGGAGAAACCAAATATACTTTCTCAAAAATGGTTCGTTTTGCGCTTACAGGTATTACATCCTCTAGTGCCAAACCATTGTATTTTTCAATTTATTTGGGCGTTTTTTTAGCCTTCTTGTCATTTCTTTATGGAATGTATGCCATTTATATTTCATTATTTACAGAAAAGGCTATCGCTGGTTGGACCTCCCTCATAGCTTCTATTTTGTTTATTGGTGGAATACAATTAATTATGATTGGGATTGTTGGGATTTATTTAGGGAAATTGTTTTCAGAAAGTAAAAACCGACCCAATTACATCATTGAGGAAACTAATATCCACTAATTGAAGGCTGTTTTAACGTATATTAATCAATCCAAATGGTTGCCTCTTTTACTCGTATTTGTGGGGACACTTGCCATTATTTTGTTTACCCTTCCCGATTTACTTCTATCACCCAATACTATTTTATTAGCTCCCAATGGAGATGGTCTTAAAAGCTACTATGTCTTTCATTATCATTTGAATTTTGACTCAACCATCAATCATTTTAATGGTATGAACTATCCTTATGGAGAAAATTACTTGTTTACCGATGGATTTCCAGCATTGTGTTTTTTCCTTCAATTTCTTCCATTTTTGAGCGAATATCACGTTGGAATCATACACATAAGTATTATTGTTAACTTCTTATTGACCGCTATATTCCTTTTTTTTATCCTGCAATACTATACCAAATCAGCTTGGATTTCAATTTTAGGCGCGCTGGCATTGTTTGTTTTACAACCGCAATTTAATAGGCTTTTTGGACACCTTAGTTTATCTTATTCTTGTTTCTTTCCCATGGGTTGGTATTTCATGATTCGATTTTTGCATGATGAAAATAAATGGAAATGGACCATCCTACTGTGTTTAACTAATTTTTGTTGGTTTTTCACTCATGGTTACTTAGGATTTATGCTTTCGGTTTTTATTGGAATAATGTTACTTTTTTATATCCGAGAATGGAAAAAACTAAGCTTCTTGATTCAGGTTTTTCTTTTTCTTGTAGTTCCTTTATTTACTTTTTTTATTGTTTCCAAATGGAGTGATTCAATAACAGATCGAACAACAGAGCCATTCGGTTTTTTTGAATATCAAGCAGAATGGAAAACGATTTTTTTTCCTAGTGTGGGACCTATCCATGATTTATTCGCATCAAAAATTGATTTTTCACAAACAAATTGGGAAGGGTTTTCTTATATCGGTATGACCAGTGGATTCACCATTCTCATTTTACTATGTATTTCAGTGTATCGGCTATTGATAAAGAATAAAAAGCAATTGATACCTATTGAGCTTCTCCTTGCTCTTTTGGCTAGCGGTGTTCTTTTGATATATTCATTTGGCTTTCCGTTTAATCAATTTCCCCAGTTATTAGAATTTTTTGAACCACTGAAGCAATTTCGAGCCATTGGTAGATTTGCCTGGCCATTTTATTACGTATGTGGAATCATCAGCTTTGTTTTTATGCACCACATCTATATAAGTGCCCGAAATTCTTATTTCAAATTCTTATTCCTCGGATATATTGGACTCGGTAGCATGTTCTATTTCGTTGAAGCTTATCCCTTAGTGAATCAACACAAGACGTTCTCAAAAAATCCATTTAAGAAACAAAACCTTGCTATAGAACAACAAAAATTAATACAGTATATCACTATCAATAAAGATAAATTTCAATGCATCTTGCCTCTGCCATGGTTTCATATTG
>CAZTFG010000084.1:0-10206 GCA_964612725.1 uncultured Lishizhenia sp.
CATTGAGTGCATGAATTCTTTACCGTATTTAATAATACCAGATTCCAACATTTCTCGAAGTAAGTCATTCCCTTCACGAGTTCTTTCACCAACTCCTGCAAATACGGAAAGACCACCATGACCTTTTGCAATGTTGTTAATTAATTCTTGGATTAAAACTGTTTTACCAACTCCAGCACCTCCAAAAAGACCAATTTTTCCTCCTTTTGCATAAGGCTCAATTAAGTCAATCACTTTGATTCCTGTAAATAGGATTTCTGTTGCTGTTGATAATTGATCAAATTTTGGCGCTTCTCGGTGAATTGGTAACCCGTTAGAGTTATCAACTGCTTGAATTCCGTCAATAGCTTCACCAACAACGTTGAAAAGTCTACCTTTAATTTCTTCACCAATTGGCATTTTGATGGCGCTACCTGTAGAGGTTACTTCCATTCCTCTTGTAAATCCATCTGTTGAATCCATCGCAATTGCGCGAACTGAATTTTCCCCAACGTGTGATTGTACTTCTAAAATAACACGGCTTCCATCTGCTTTAAACGCTTCTAATGCGTCATAAATATTTGGTAATGCGCTTCCTCTTTCATAATGCACATCCACAACTGGACCAATAACTTGGGAGATTTTTCCTTTAATTTGAGACATTTCAGGTTTATTTTGATCAATTAGTACTCTAAATTTGGGCGCAAAGATAATTATTTATTTTCAGTAATTTTTGATTTAAAATCAACTTAGTAAAAAAAATATTGAGTTTTTAACAAGATTTTTGTTCGGCTATGTTAAATCTGTATTTTGATTAAGATTTTGCAATAAAAATCCCATTTGAAAAATTGTTTTTCACTAAGAAAAGGACAGTGGTCAATGAAAAAGTGATACTTAATCCTCCGACTAAGGAAACAATAAAAAGACCGTCACTCCATTTTAAGTCTATTGGAAATGCCTCCATGGTTCCTGGAAGGACAATTAATGAACCAAACAATTGAGCAAGTGCGATAGAATACCCGAGTATTAGACCAATAACTAATCCAATCAATGACAATAACAATCCTTCGAAAAAGAAAATAGAAAAAATGTTTTTTCTGGTTAATCCCATGCTCATAAGGGTGATTATGTTTTTTTTCTTTTCGACAAAAAGCATGGTTAAAGAAGCAATTAAATTGAATGCAGCCAAAATAAAAACAAACACCAAAATGCAAATGACAATTATTTTTTCAGATTTACTTGTTTTGAAAATGAGTTCGTTTTTTTCGTATCGCGATTGAACTTTAAATGTAGGTCCAATAAGATCCTGAATTTTTTGTTTTACTTCATCAGCGTTGCATTCATCTTTAAGATCAATTAACACGGATGAGATTTCATTCTCATATTGTAGTAGATCCCTTGCAAAATCAAACGAACAAACCACCACTTCCATGTTTACCTCACGGTTGTAATTCATGATAGCGCTTACCGAAGCATTTTCTGTGAAAAATGGATTTTTACCTGGACGAATGGATAATTTCCTTTTTGGCGCAAAAAACACAATTGGTTCATAGTTGTTTTCTTGATCCAGTTGAATTTGTAATTTTTCTAATAGCCCTGCGCCAGGTATGATGAAATTAGTAAAATCAGTAATTTTTTGATTGTGTAGTACATGTTTGTTCATGTGAGCCATTGACAGAAAACTAGAGTCAACCCCCATGAGTTTTGCATTTACCCACCGGTCTCCATTTTTTAGAATCACTAATTCATCAATCGTTCGGGAGGTTGATTGTATCTCTTTGATTCCTTTCAGTTTTATAAAATCTAATTGAGCTGAATTGAATGTTTTGGTTTGTACCGGTAATATTGTTAAATCGGTATCAAATTCTGAATACATGCGATCAATCATCCGCTCGATGCCATTGAAAGCAGATATTAAAATTACGAGGGCCGCGGTAGTAATGGCTATACCGATGATTGAAATGGCGGTGATTAAATTAATAGCGTTTCTTTTTTTCCAAGAAAACAGATAGCGTTTTGCTATGAAATAAGGAACGTTTGTTGCCAATTTATTTTTTCAATAATTCGTTTATTTCTTCAGCATAATCCAAAGAATCATCAATAAAAAATAATAATTCTGGCGTTTTGCGCATATTACTCAATCGCTTAGCGATTTCCATTCTAATTTTTCCCTTGTTATGATTGATGTTGTCCAATACCACTTTTTTATCCGGACCAGCAAAAAAACTAAGGTAACAACGTGCAAGAGAAAGGTCAGAAGTAACTCGAATAATAGTAACTGTAACCATGCTTCCCATGCACAATTCATTCGTGTTTCGTTGTAGGTACGAAGCTAATTCTGCTCGAATTGCGGCTTCAATTTTATGTTGACGTATTGATGACATAGAATACAAAGGTAACAATTCGAATGCAATTTATGTCTTTCCATTTCGTTTAGTGTATCTTTGTCCCATGCATTCGTGGAAAGCAATTTATAAGTACACCTTCCGGTATAAATTTTTGGCATTCATTACCATTGTCGGAAATCTGCTTTTTACAGTGTTTAATTTGCTTTCGTTGGTTCTGTTTATTCCTTTTTTACAATTAATTTTTAAATCGAAGGAGTTTCAACAGCCGATTCAACAGCCGATTTTCTCTGGTAATATAACCGATTTGACATCGTTTGTGGCTGATTGGTATAATTTTAAAATGCATGAATTGGTTTCAACGGATCCAAAACAGGCATTATTTTTTGTTTGTATATCTGTTTTTCTTGCATTTCTATTAAAAAATGCTTCCCGTTATTTGGCAGTTTGGTTTCAGTCTGAATTGCGCATGGCTGTTGTGCGCGATGTACGTGATGAGTTATTTACTAAAGCATTGAATTTGCCACTTTCATTTCATTCTCAAGAAAGAAAAGGGGATTTGATGGCTCGAATGAATAGTGATGTGGGCGAAATTGAAAATGGAGTAGTTGGGATGTTAGAATTAATTTTTAGAGAACCCATCTCTATTTTAATTCATGTTGCTTCATTGCTTTACATCAGCCCCAGTCTTACTTTAGTTTCTTTGTTTTTATTGCCTATTACAGCTTTTATCATTTCTCGAATAGGTAAAAGTTTGAAACGAACTGCAAAAAATGGCCAAGAACAATTGGGTCTTTTATACTCCGCCATGGATGAAAGTTTAGGCGGTATACGGATTATCAAGGCATTTAACGCGGTAGAATTTATGCAGCGATTTTTTCAGCAAATTAATCTAAGGCATCAACAATTAGTTACCCGCACATTCCGAAAGCGAGATGTTGCTCCTTTGCTGAGTGAAACATTAGGAGCGGCTGTAATGATGTGTTTGGTTTGGTTTGGTGGTTCCATGATTTTAGATTCTAAACCCGGCGATTCGGGATTAACAGGCGAGTTATTTATTACATTTATCATCATTTTTTCGCAGTTATTACGACCAATTCAGTCTGTTTCAAATCAAATTGCTGTTCTACAAAAAGCGCGTGTAAGCATGGATAGAATTAATGAAGTTCTAACATCAGATATCCGTATTTTAGAACCTGAATTTCCTTTTTCGCCAATTCAATTTGCTCATTCTATTTCATACCAAGACGTTTCATTTCGATACGGTGAAGAAATGGTATTAAAAAACGTTTCATTTACCATTCCTAAAGGAAAAACAGTTGCCTTGGTAGGGGAGTCGGGAAGTGGTAAATCAACATTAGCAGATCTATTACCTCGATTTTATGATCCCCAAAGTGGGGTAATAACCGTGGATGACGTTCCACTACCTTCTTTTCAAACTTTTGATTTGAGACAGTTAATTGGGATTGTTTCTCAAGAGTCTATCTTATTTAATACTTCCGTACTAGAAAATATAGCTTTTGGTGATGAGGTACCTGATATGAATCGAGCAATTCAGGCGGCAAAATCTGCCAATGCCCATCAATTTATTTCGCAATTGGAACTAGGCTATAATTCTGTTGTGGGTGAAAGAGGAAATAAGTTGTCTGGTGGACAAAAACAGCGATTATGTATTGCCAGGGCATTATATAAAAATCCGGAGATTCTAATTCTCGATGAAGCTACTTCTGCCTTAGATACAGAATCCGAAAAATTGGTACAAGGTGCATTGGATAATTTGATGAGAGATCGAACTTCCTTAGTGATAGCTCATAGATTGAGTACCATAAAACATGCTGATGAAATTATCGTTTTGTCTCAAGGTGAAATTGCGGAAAGAGGTACACATGATGAACTGATACAAAAACAAGGTATTTATTATCGTCTTTGTTCTCTGCAAGGAATGATGTAATTTTTGTTTAATGATTGCATAGAAAAAATTAAACAAAAATAGTTTTCTTGTGTTTTATATAAAACAATCAATGAAAACAGAGATAAAAATTACGGATTTATACGATCAAATTGGAGATGAGCATATATTAACTTCATATGATACTCCCATCAGACCTGATGCATTTGATAAATCAGATTCAGAAAAAATTGATGAAATAGCTTCTCATTTCAAGTCTATAATGGAAGTACTTGGCCTAGATTTGAATGACGATAGTTTGCAAGGAACACCTTATCGAGTGGCGAAAATGTATGTACAAGAAATTTTTTCTGGGTTAAATCCAGCTAACCGTCCATCCATTGCTTTGTTTGAAAACAAGTACCACTACAATGAAATGTTAGTAGAGAAAAACATTTCATTTTATAGTAATTGCGAGCATCATTTTGTGCCAATTATTGGAAAGGCTCATGTGGCTTATATATCTAATGGATCGGTTATTGGTCTTTCAAAGTTGAATCGAATTGTTCAATATTTTGCCAAACGTCCACAAGTTCAGGAGCGATTAACGGTACAAATTGCAGAAGAGATAAAACGTGTTTTAGGAACCGAAGATGTTGCTGTATTAATTGACGCTAAACATTTGTGCGTATCATCTCGCGGTATCAAAGACGAGTCTTCAGCAACTGTTACAAGTTTTTATTCCGGAAAATTTAGCGAAGAATCAACTAAGAGAGAATTCTTACATTCAATTAGCTTGTAATAAACGCTGTTTTTCTTTAATCTTTTATAAACTAAAGCAACCATACAACAAAATGTAAGTTTTATACGTATAGCTATTGTTGTATATTTACGTTGTAAACAGGTTGAAAAGGATAATTCTTCATATTCTATTGCTCTTAACTTTTGATTCTTTCGGTCAAGATGTTTGGATGACTCCTAATAGAGGTCAATGGGATAATCGAATTCAATATTCAATAAATATTAATCAGGGTAAACTTTATCTCGAAGCTGATCAATTGACTTTTTATTTAACGGATGTTATGAGTCATAATCATTCCGAAAATCACATTGAATCTGAAGAAAACAAAACGGGCAATGCCTATCACGTCATTCAACAACAATTTTTACACGCCAATTCTGGTGCACTCAAACAAGAAAAAAATCCAAGTAGCCATTATAGCAACTACATAGTTGGAAATGATACTTCTAAATGGAAATCAGGCATTCATTCTTTTTCAGAGGTTGTCTATGCAGCATTCTATCCTAAAATCGATTTATTTTATACTACTAGGGAAGGAAGATTGAGTTATAATTTTGCTGTTCAACCTCAAGGAGATTATTCTAAAATTGCTTTTAAATTGGTAGGTGCTCAATCCATTAAATTGAATGAAAATGGTGAGTTGGTTATTGGTCATCGGTTTGGGGAAATAATTGAATCAAAGCCAATTGCTTGGACTATCGATGAAAAAGGAAATAAGGAAATGGTGAGTTGCTTTTTTGAATTAAAAGGAGATACCATTGGATTTAATTTTCCAACTGGATACGATCAAAATAAACAGTTAATAATCGACCCTAGTTTAACCTTTTCTACTTTTACTGGTTCAACTGCAGATAATTGGGGATTTACTGCAACGCCAGATATCAATGGTAATTTATTTGGTGGAGGAATTGTTTTTGGCACGGGGTATCCTCTATCAACAGGAGCATATGATGTATCGTATAATTCCGGAACCGGAACGTTTCCCATGGATGTTGGAATTACAAAATATAACACTACTGGAACATCCATAATTTATTCTACTTATCTGGGTGGGAGTGGAAATGAAACTCCTCATTCTATTGTTTGTGCTCCCAATGGTGAACTCTATATTTATGGGGTAACCTCTTCTATAAATTTCCCCATGGCTGGAACTCCTTATGATAATTCGCACAATGGTGGGCCAAATGAATTAGAGAATTCACTGGAATTTAATGGTGCAGATATATATGTCGCTCGATTAAGTCCAAACGGAACGAGTTTATTATCGTCAACATTTGTAGGTGGAACTAACACGGATGGATTAAACACAAATTCATTGCATTATAATTATGGTGATCAATTTCGAGGAGAGATAATTCTGGATAATAACTTAAATGTGTACATTGCGAGTACGACTGCTTCACCAAACTTTCCAACTGTTTCTGCAAGTCAAACAGCATTATCTGGAAGCCAAGATGCCGTAGTTTTTCGCCTCAATTCAACCCTGAGTTCATTAGTTTGGAGTACTTATTTTGGAGGGTCCGGACTCGAGTCAGGTAATTCTGTTACTATTTCATCCAATGGATTTGTATATGCAGCAGGTGGAACATCCTCTTTTTCTTTGCCTTTTTCATCTGGAAATGATTTATCTTTTAATGGGGGTATTTCCGATGGATACGTATTACGGTTGAATCAAAATAATGGTCAATTTGTTTCAGGTTCGTATATGGGAATGGGAGAATACGATCAAACGTATTTTGTCGATACAGACATAGATAATTTTGTTTATGTGTATGGCCAAACAGAATCGGATTGGGGAGTTTCTGCTGGTTGTTATGGAACGCCGAATTCGGGTCAATTTGTTCGAAAATATTCGAGTGATCTCAGTTCAATTGCTTGGTCAACCATGATTGGTGCGGCTCATGGTCATGTTGAAATTTCACCAACTGCATTTTTAGTTTCAGATTGCTATGATATTTATTTAGCTGGCTGGGGCGGTGTTTTGAATCAGAATGGACAAGCTGCTTATTCCACAAGTAACAATTTTCAATGTACACCCGATGGATATCAATTGAATACAAGTGGTAATAATTTTTATATCGCTGTTTTAGACCAAGATGCGAGCGCGTTGAAATATGCTACGTTTATGGGAGGTACAAATAGTAGTTATAATCACGTGGATGGTGGAACTAGTAGATTTGATAAAACCGGTCGGATTTATCATGCTGTCTGTGGTGCTTGCGGTGGAAATGATTACGGTTTTACTAGTACCCCAGGAAGTTGGTCGCCAACAAACAATAGCTCCAATTGCAATATGGCTACTTTTAAATTTGAATTAAGTACCATTCAAGCTGCTGCAGCACAACCAGCTCCGTTAATTTGTATTCCTCAATCCGTTTATTTTCAGAATAATAGTACAAATGGAAACGCTTATTTATGGAATTTTGGTGATGGAAATACATCAACGGCATTTGCTCCCATTTATCAGTATACAGAACCAGGAATTTACGACGTAACATTAGTTGTGTATGATACTAATGGATGCTATAGTTCTGATTCTGTAACCATTTCCGTAACAATTGGAAATTTTGAAGGGGGTGTGGTTCAACCTATAAGCCCAATTTGTCCCGGAGGATCGTATCAATTTGAAGCATTTGGTGGAGCAAATTATAGTTGGACACCCGCTAATTTATTAGATAATCCAACTATTTCCAATCCAACGGCAACTATTAGTGTAACAACAACTTTCACCGTTGTAATTTCAGATAGTTGCGGTTCCGTTACGGTGCCAGTTACCCTCCAGGTTTTCGATAATTCCATGTCCATTTCACCGGATACCAGTATTTGCGTTGGTGGTTCAGCAAGTATTTCAGTTGGAACCTCGGGAACGGTTACATGGGTTCCTTCCAACTTCTTAAATAACCCCACAAGCCAAAATCCAATAGCTACACCAAGTTCAACCATTACATATACTGCCCAAGTTGTTAGTGCAGATGGTTGCTTGAATCAAGATTCTGTTACCGTTACTGTTTATTATAATCCACCCCTTCCCGTCATGGTGGACACCTTCAATTTATGTTATGGATCTACGGCAAACATTACAATTTCGGGAGGTGATAGTTATGTGTGGACTCCCAGTCCGTCTTTGACTCCTTGGGTTGGTTCACAAGTAGAATCGAATACATTAACTAATCAATGGTATTATTGCGATGTAACTAATGCATGTGGCACAGTACCTGATTCAATTTTGGTGCAAGTTGTTCAAGCATCAATAACCGCTGGAAATGACACTATCATTTGTCCGCGAGAAACAGCTACTATTTGGGCTAACGGTGCGAGTTATTATCAATGGTTGCCTTCTAATACAGTTGTTTCAGTTAATGGCAACGTAGCCCAAGTTCAACCTTCTCAAAGTACAAATTACATGGTTATAGGAACGGATTTAAATGGATGCAAAGACACCACTTTTGTTGAAGTAGCCTTATTCCCATCACCTTCTATCACATTAACCCCTGATGTGAACGCATTTTATGGTGACGAAATTCAACTCTCTGCTCAAACACATACTCCTGGAGTATATTCGTGGAGTCCGCCAGAATTTCTTTCCTGCGTAAACTGTTCCAATCCAGTGGCGACACCCAATCAAAACATAACCTATTTTGTTGATTTCACGGACGTAAATGGATGTTCCTCTTCTAGTTATGTAACAATAACATATGATGCTGTTGTTTATGTGCCTAACACATTTATACCAGATAATGATGGATTAAATGACGCATTTCAAGTATATGGTGGAAATATAAAACAAATGGAATGCCTCATATTTAATCGATGGGGTCAATTAGTGTGTACGCTAAATTCAACAAACGATAGTTGGGACGGAACCTTTAAAGGAGAAAAATGCCAAGACGGAACCTATACTTGGAAATTAACCTATCGAGATTTCTTATCACATAGGTATCAGCTCACGGGTCATGTTAATTTACTAAGATAATTCAGCACCTAGTAGGCGAACAAGGTCATGAATATTCTGCTCCCACAATAGCTTGCTATCATCCAAGTCATCTTCTTCAGCAAAATCAATCACCGTTAAACAAACGATATTCGTCATCGTGTCTGATTTATAACTCATCTCGAAGTAAGAATCGGTATCTTCGTCATTGAGCCATTTGAAGCGAATTTTGGAACCAGGTTTTAATTGTTGTAATTGCGCTTTTTCAGACGAACCATTCCACCAAAATTCATAGATATCATTTTGAATATTTACATTTTCTGCAAACCACTCACTGAGACCAGAAGGGGTAGTTAATTTATCTTCTAATACCCTTGGGGAGGTTTTTAGTAAAAATTCAATTTCAAATTTTGTCTTCATAGAGCCGAATTAAAATATCTTTGTAAAAATTACTTAAGCAATGTAGCTAAAATTTTTCAATTTCAATGCGTAATTTGTTCGAAAATTCAGGAAATCAACTTTTTAAGTATCGTGGGCAAATTCCGATAGTGTTGGTTCTGATTGCAATTATAGTGATTTACCGCTATCCAAACGTTACTGTTTTTTCTCTTTTTTTTGGAAAAAAAACGACGATTTTAATTACTGTTCTTTTTGTTTTTTCCGGGCATTTAATTCGGGCTTTAGTTGTGGGAACAAGGGGAATACATACTTCTGGAAAAAATCGAGATCAACAAGTTGCACATCAGTTAAACAATAAAGGAATATACTCAATGGTCAGACATCCTTTATATTTAGGTAATTTGATTATTTGGTTAGGTGTTTTTGTTTGGTTGGGTAACTTATGGTTTTTACTTATGGGGGTAGTCTTTTTTGTTTTACTTTATTTTCCCATTATACGTATTGAAAATGATTTTTTGGCAGATAAATTTGGTGAAAAATACCACGAATGGTCTATTAAAACACCTTTATTTCTTCCAAATCCACTTCTTTATAAAAGATCAAAAAATCCATTTTCGTTCAAAATGGTTTGGAAGAATGAATATCCCGGAATTGTTTCTTCGCTAAGCAGTCTCTGGTTTATTTCGTTTATGCGTTTGATGTTTTCTGAACAGAAGGTAACTATTTCAACTCCATTACTCGTTTTTGCGTTTTGTATTGCATTATTTGGCTTTGGTTCCAGGTATTTGAAACACAAAACAAATTTCTTCCCGAAGTTGGGGTAGACATTCTTGAATAATTAGGAGTTTACCACTCTTTGACT
>CAZTFG010000085.1:0-10101 GCA_964612725.1 uncultured Lishizhenia sp.
TAGGATTTTGAATAGCAGATGTAAATCCATTTGGCCCTGTCCAGTTGTAAATGCCTGAAGGAGATAAAGAGGAGGTTAAATTTAACGTAGATCCCTCACAAATCGGTCCGTTAGAACCAATTGTAGGAGGAGGGCAAGATGTCGTATTAATCAATAGTTCATTACTTGCCACAAGTGGGCAACCATTGGCGTCTAATTCATCTGAAACACCGTCATTATCGTACGAATTACCAGAGATATTTCCCTCACCAAAAATATAGGCTACATTATCGAGAGTATTATCACAAAGGAAAACTAAACAATCATTGTTTACCGTAACCTTAAATTTTACAACCGTACTATCAGCACCGGAAAAGCTATTTACCACTTGTCCACCTGTGGTTGCATTTGCTCCTGTTCCAATACGCACCTTAACTACTTTAGATGCACCAATATACTCGGCTTGATCATCACCTGTCACATCTGTTTTTACACCTGCATTTTGTCCACTTATAATTTGAATCGTACCAGGAAGATAACTTACACGAGGATCAAGGGTATCAGTCATAAATGTACCAATTGAAATATCAGAACCTATGTTTTTACCCACCATCGTATATTCTAATACATCACCAGGATTTACAAGCCCACCATTCAGATCATTAATTCGAACGGAAGCCCTTAAGTCTGGTTCATAAACATCAATGGCTGAAGTGATGACGCGAGTTAAAATATTTTCTGAGGAGGTTGTAACTCTGACAGTTGCGCTTGTTGCACCATTATTAATGTACTGATAAGAGGAATTGTTGGGAGAAAAAATCCCGGCATCATATCCAAGTGAATTGGAATAGTTTGGATTCCTGAATGGGGTAATTACCCCATTTTCAGCAATCATACTGTTGAAAAAGTTATTTGTTCCATGTAATGCATCAGAGATGTTTACAAAAGATCCCGCCCCATTGAATTGTAATTGATCTCCCTGAGAATCCCTATCACCATCTAAGGCAATGACTCCAAGCTCAAATGAAACAGGTCCTGCAAGAGGAGTTACGAATCCGGATATAGGAATATTGAGCGAGTTACCCACACCTATATTTGCAAACCCATCATAGACCGTAAGGTTTCTCATTGATTTGAATACGTTTTTATAAACCACCACTATAGACCAGCCCCCCCATAAATTCGTGGACCCTGTTTGGGTTACTAAATCCGCAACCGTATAACGACCCTTAATCCCATTGGCACTTACGATAGATGTAATGTTTTTAAAACAATAATAACTTGGGTGTGACCATGAAGCACCTCCAATGGTTGGTACGTCTAATAAATTATCCGCCGTAATTGTTTGATAAGCACCCGAATTAACTTTTAATTTTATTTGATTCCGATTCGCGTAATTAGCAGTACTTGTGGTAATTCTTGCGCTCCAGTAAAGTCCAGCAAAAAGTATTTCACTACAATTCGTAAGGTTTAAACTATCGCTAGACGACATGAAAGTCGACGAGTTTCCGTCAATATCTACATAGGATTGAGTGTAAGCACCGTTTGAATTTCCACCGGTTATCACTGTTTGACCCTGAGCGGTAGAACACCCCGAGGCAGACCCACATGATACTGATACATTTGAGATAAAAGTGATACCACCTTTTTGATTGGCTTGAAACCGAGGGGTAAAAGCTTGAACAATTTGTGAATAATAAGCCTGATTTACAAGCAAAAAAGCCACAATAAGTAACTGAATTTTAATAAGATAGCTTTTTTTTATGAAATCCATATGTTTTAATCAATCAATTGACACTAGTTTAAACGAGACTTATCAATAATTAGTTGCCTAAATTGGTGTAAAATTACAGTAATAATGAAACATTAAATTCATATTATGTTAACGCAGAATGAAATCTAAAACATTGAAGTAAATCACACTTTATTAATCTGTAATAAAACCAAACTTAAATCCAATAAAAAACCCAGTAAACTTTTCTTTTACTGGGTTTTTGTTGTGGGAGTTGAGGGATTCGAACCCCCGACCCTCTGCTTGTAAGGCAGATGCTCTAAACCAACTGAGCTAAACTCCCTAAATTTGGACTGCAAAGATAGAGAAAAAAAATAAACCACCAAGCGTAAATCAATTATTTTTGATTTTCTTTCATTTTTTTTCTTCTAAGCATTAGTAATGTAGGATTCTTTGCGTGTATTTTAACCCTCTAAATAATGCGTAATTTAACAGATTTCTATATTTTTGTTATCAATGATTTCATCGCACGCTAAAACAATAATTGGAAGAAGAGAATGGGCTTCACTGCCTGCTTTTGGATTAAAACGAGTGAAAGTGAAGATTGATACGGGTGCATATTCATCTAGCATACATGTTTCATCTGTTCTAGAAATAGATGGGGTTTTACACGTTGTGTTTTTAGACAATGAACACCCTGAATTTCATTCAAATGCACATTCTTTTACAGAATTTCGAAAGAAAAAAGTGAAAAGTTCAAACGGTCATGTTCAAGAACGCTATTTCATTCGAACAAAAATTGAGTTAGCCGGAAAAACACTACTCACCGAGTTTTCATTAACCGAACGAAAAGGAATGCGTTATCCTATTTTAATCGGCCGAAAAACATTAAATAAACGATTCATCGTTGACCCAAGCTTAAAATACACCTATTAACAATCAAACGAATCCATGAAAATAGCCATCCTTTCCCGTAACCCTAACTTATATTCTACCAGACGATTGTATGAATCCGCATTGGAAAGAGGTCACGAAGCGCATATAATAGATCACCTTAAATGTAACATTGAAATTGAACAAAAAGGACCAGCACTTTTTTATGGAGAGGAATATTTGACTGGCTTTGATGCCGTAATTCCTCGAATTGGTGCATCGGTTACTTTTTTTGGAACGGCAGTAGTTCGACAATTTGAAATGATGAATGTATTTACGGCTGTAAATTCGAGAGGAATTATTCATTCACGAGATAAATTGCGCTGTTTGCAAGTACTTTCCAAGGAAGGAATTGGTTTACCTAAAACGGTTTTCACAAACTATTCAAAGAATGTAAAGCATGTTGTTGAATCTGCTGGAGGTGCTCCTGTGGTATTAAAATTATTGGAAGGAACGCAAGGGTTGGGGGTAGTTTTGGCAGAAAACATGAATGCCGCACAATCTGTTTTAGAAGCATTCAATGGGTTAAAAGCACGTGTGATAGTACAAGAATTTATTCGTGAGGCTAAAGGCGCGGATATTCGAGCTTTTGTGGTAGATGGAGAAGTGGTTGGTGCAATGAAAAGACAAGGTAAACCAGGCGAGTTCCGTTCTAATTTACATCGAGGGGGTACTTCTCAAATGATTGAATTAACTGTAGAAGAAAAATATACGGCTATCCTTGCGGCTAAAGCAGTTGGACTAGGTGTTGCCGGAGTTGATTTATTACAATCAGAAAGAGGTCCTTTGGTGCTTGAAGTTAATTCTTCTCCTGGATTAGCTGGAATCGAAAAAACTACTCAAGAAGATATCGCTGGAAAAATTATCGCTTATATTGAACGAAATGTCAATCGCTAAGAAAGCACATAAAAAATTGGTTATTCTGGGTACCGAGATTTTACCGGGAAAAGGAGCTCAACTAAATTTAGATGTTGCCAGACTCCATACACGAACACCAATTTTGGTTCCAGTAATTGTGGAACGAGCCAAAGAAGATGGACCAACCGTACTTTTAATGGCAGGTTTGCACGGCGATGAAATAAATGGGGTAGAAATTATTCGCCGCTTTTTGCGTAAAAAATTACATAAGCCTACCAAAGGCACAATTATTTGTTTACCTGTATTCAATATTTTTGGGTTTTTAAATATAAAAAGAGAACTACCTGATGGAAGAGATTTAAATCGAAGTTTCCCAGGTAGCGTAAATGGTTCATTAGCCAGCCAATTTGCTTATCATTTTATGAAAGAAATCGCGCCGCATTGTGATTATATCATTGATTTTCATACCGGAGCTGCACAACGAAATAATTTTCCTCAAATCCGATGCGTAATGTCTGACCCGGAAAGTATGGAATTGGCACGGGTTTTCAATCCTCCATTCATATTAAATTCCTCTTTGATTTCAAAAACCATTCGAGAATCGATGATTAAAATGAAAAAGAAAATTCTTTTGTTTGAGGGTGGAATGGCCAATAGTATCGAAGAAATGATAGTAGAGGAGGGGTTAAACGGCACTAAGCGATTAATTTCTCATTTAGGCATGCGCAATTACAAGATTGATATTTCTAAAGATCGTGAACCTGTTGTTCTTACTGAATCAAGGTGGTTAAGGGCTCCTAACTCCGGGATGTTTCAGACTTTGGTCCAAAATGGTGCTTCGGTTGAAAAAGGAACGGTACTTGCCGTCGTAACGGATCCGTATGGAAATTTTGAGAAAAAAATTAAATCTCCAAGTTCCGGATACGTAATTTGTGCAAATGAATCACCTGTGGTTTTTAAAGGGGATGCCATTATTCACCTTGGAAAGGCCAATTAAAGATCTAAGTTGTCGATGAGTCTAACAGATCCGCAAAGTGCCGCTATACAACAAGTTGACTGATTAGACCAAGAAGTTGTTAAAGGCGTTAACGTAGTAGAATCAACGGGTTGAAGATATTCCAATTGAAGGGTGCTGTTTTTGAATAAATCCACACATTTTGATGTAGCCTCATTTGGAGAAAGCCCCTTGTTTTTTAGCTCTTTCATCTTATGAAGTGTCTCAATAATTATCAATGCTTCTTGTCTCTCTGTTTCTGATAATCGCATGTTTCGACTGCTTTTTGCAAGCCCTGTTTCTTCCCTAATTGTCTCACAAGCAATAATTTCTGTGGGAAAATTAAAAAAAGAATTCATGAATTGAATGATGGCTAATTGCTGAAAATCTTTTTTCCCAAAATAGGCTTTTGTTGGAAGTATTAGTTTAAAAAAATTATGTACAACATGCACAACTCCTTGAAAATGTCCCGGCCTGAACTGACCTTCCATTATTGTATCAAGTCCATTTAAATTGATGGGCTGAAAGGGATCGTTTTTTGGATAAATGTCATCAAAAGAAGGTGTGAAAACAACACAAGAACCGAGTTGCGACAACAAAAGTAAATCATTTTCTAGGGTTCGCGGATACAACGATAAATCAGTTGGATTATTGAATTGTGTAGGGTTCACAAAGATACTCACCACCACCTGATCATTTTCTTTTAGTGCTTGTTCTACTAATTTCAAATGGCCTTCATGTAGCGCACCCATCGTTGGCACAAATCCAATTGTAGGAGTGATGTTTTCTCTCCATACATTCAATTGCTTGATTAAATCGTTGGCTGAACTTAGAACATTTAAGGCGTGCGTATTCTCCATAAAGAGGACAAAACTAGGTCTTTTTTTGAAAATCAGTAATTTTTGCGTAATTTTGCATTCTAAATTAGCATTTTACATTGCATGGAAAAAAAGAAAATTCTTTTTATTTCCCAGGAAATATTCCCCTTCTTACCTAAATCTGAAATCTCTTCAACAGCTAGAAGGCTACCACAAGTAATTCAAGAAATTGGAAAAGAAATTAGAGTCTTTATGCCTCGATATGGTTGTATCAACGAAAGAAGACACCAACTTCATGAGGTGATTCGATTATCAGGACAAAACCTAACTATTGATGATCACGATCATCCATTAATCATCAAGGTAGCTTCCGTTTCTGCAGCAAGAATGCAAGTTTATTTCATTGATAACGACGAGTATTTTAAACGGAAAGATACGTTAACAGATGAAACAGGTAACTTCTATTCAGATAATGATGAACGATCTATTTTCTTCTGTCGTGGAGTACTTGAAACCGTTAAAAAATTAGGTTGGCAACCAGACGTAATTCACTGCAATGGTTGGTTGACTTCCATGATGGCTTTGTACATCAAATTTGTATACAACAAGGATCCGCATTTTGCGAATACAAAGGTTGTTTATAGCATTTATGAGGATACTTTTGATGCCCCTTGGGACAGCAGGTTACCTGAAAAATTGAAGTTTGACGGAATCTCTCCGGAAGTTGCTGAAAAATTCACAGATACAAGTTGTGCTGGAATTACGCGTTCTATAGCACAATATGTGGATGGAATCAACGTTGGTACTGAGTCAATATCTGCAGAAATGAAAAGTATTTTTGATGAAGCAACGTGTTTGAAGTTGGACTACGTTCCAGAAGAAAATCAAGCCAAAGAATTGTCTGCGTTTTTTGATAAAATAATTGATGAATCCGTTTTAGCGTAAAAAATGACATGTAAAATTGCTTCCACTACTTTCAGATTTGTCAATCTTTTGACTCTGTTTTTTGTTGTTTCAATTTTATTATCTGCTTGCAAGAAAAAAGATTCATCAGTGGGTAAAGATACCATTGATCCAGATGAAATTTTAGGCGGAATTACGGTTGATACGTTCAACTTGGAAACCTATACCATTGAAGAAGATTCAATCATTACAGATAATGGTCCCAATGGTCTGCTCGGAAGTTATTACGATCCAGAATTTGGAGAGTTTAATGCATCTGTTTATACCCAACTACGTTTAGCGAATGTTAATCCAAACTTTGGAACGATTTCCACTATTGTCATGGATTCTGTGGTCTTAGCATTGGAATATGCCGGTTATTATGGTGATTTGAGTCCTCAAACTTTTGAGGTGTACGAATTGAATGAAGATTTGCATATCGATTCAACGTATTATTCATTTACAACCAAGGCAATAAAATCTACCAATTTGGTTCCTGCTGGTAAAGGAACGATAACGCCAGCACCAAATAAAGGAACTATTGTTGCCGGAGATACGGTGGAAGCCCAGTTGCGTATTCATTTGGATACTAATTTTGCCAAAACACTCATTGCTGAAGCAGCAAATGGCAGTACCACTTTTTCCAGTAATGAGATGTTTTTAACTTACTTCAAAGGCTTACACATCAAAACAAACAATGGCCCACAGTCTGCGGGAGAAGGAGCGGCATTATATGTTAAATTGAATGATCCATCCTCAAAATTAACCATGTATTTTCATCAAGAGGGGGTATTTAAATCATATGATTTACTGTTGAATGCAAGTTGTGCTGATTTTACTCATGTTTCAATTAACACAAGTTCAACGGTTAATTCTGTTGTTCAAAACCATGTATTGGGACAAAGCGAATATTATGCTCAAGCATTCAAACACCGGGCAGTGGTGAAGATTCCAGGATTATCAAATCTTCCTAAAAATACGGTAATTCATCGAGCCGAATTATCCATGCCTATTCAATATCAAACAGGATATCGTTACAAACCGGGAAGTGCGGTTTCTGTGGCAACTAAGGTGAAAAGTACCGATAATTATTATACAAGCTTATCTACTTTGGGTGAATACAGCGATTACAAAAAACATTTTTTTGTTGATATCAGGGATTATGTTCAGTCCTTAGTGAAAGGAGAACTAGAAAATACGGGCTTGGTAATTTCACCACGCTATTTTATAAATTCAGCCGAACGCGTTGTTTTTAACGGACTGAATTCGACAAATAAAATGAAACCTAAATTAATTCTCACTTACACAACCTACTAAATTATGTGTGGAATAGTTGCTTATATAGGGAAAAAAGAAGCTTTCCCAATTGTTCTAAAAGGGCTAAAAAGATTAGAATATCGTGGATATGATAGTGCAGGTGTGGCTCTTCTTTCTAACGGGGAATTGTCGGTATATAAACGTGCTGGAAAAGTTTCAAACTTAGAAGAACACGCATCGCAACACAACATAGCGGGTCACGCCGGTATTGGTCACACAAGATGGGCTACACATGGATTGCCGAACGATATCAATGCTCATCCCCACGTTTCTATGGATGGCTCTATTGCCTTGATTCATAATGGAATAATTGAAAATTATGATTCCTTGCGGAAAGAATTAATCAGTGAGGGATATGAATTCAAAAGTGAAACAGACACCGAGGTATTGGTGCATCTGGTAGATAATATTTCCAAAAAAGAAAATGTTTGGTTTGGTGAAGCGTTGCGTATTGCATTGCATCATGTGGTAGGGGCATATGCTATTGTTGCCATTTCAAAAAATCATCCAAATCGTTTAGTTGCTGCTAGAAAAAGCAGCCCACTCGTTGTTGGGATTGGAACAGAAGGAGATTTTTATTTAGCTTCAGATGCTACTCCTATTGTTGAATATACCAAACAAGTGGTGTATATGGAAGACGAGGAAATCGCAGTAATTGATTTAGAAGAAGGATTAAAATTATACAACATTGGTGATCAGCAAAAAACGCCTTATATCCAACAATTAGAATTAGAGCTTGAGGCATTGGAAAAAGGTGGTTATGAGCATTTTATGTTGAAAGAGATTTATGAGCAGCCTCGATCAATATTGGATTGTTTTAGAGGAAGATTAAACACGAACGAAGGGTGGGTTTCATTGAGAGGAATTCGTGAATATGAAGATAAAATGATTCAGGCCAATCGTTTAATTATTGTTGCTTGTGGTACTTCTTGGCATGCCGGATTGGTGGGTGAATATTTAATTGAAGATTTGGCTCGAATCAATGTTGAGGTTGAATATGCAAGTGAATTTAGGTACCGTAACCCAATCATTCATGAAAATGATGTAGTGATTGCGATCTCTCAATCTGGGGAAACCGCTGATACGCTGGCTGCATTAGAACTTGCTAAATCAAAAGGTGCAACTATCTTAGGTATTTGTAATGTGGTTGGATCGTCTATTTCTCGTATCACGGATGCAGGTTCTTACACGCATGCTGGACCTGAAATTGGAGTAGCATCAACCAAAGCATTCACGGCGCAGGTTACAATATTGACTTTATTAGCATTGACATTAGCGCACAAAAAAGGAACGATCACTACTTCTGCATTACATACTATGCTTGCTGAATTGGAAGCTATACCAAACAAAGTTAAACGTGTTTTGGAAACCAATGAACATATTGAAAAAATAGCGAATTTGTACAAAGATGCTACCAATGCCCTATACTTGGGAAGAGGAAGTTCTTTCCCGGTTGCATTAGAAGGAGCGTTGAAATTGAAAGAGATTTCCTACATACATGCTGAAGGATATCCAGCTGCTGAAATGAAACACGGACCAATTGCATTGATCGATGAAAACATGCCTATTTTTGTGATTGCTACACAAGGTAATTCATATGAAAAGGTAGTTTCAAACATCCAAGAGGTTAAGGCGCGTAAAGGAAAAATCATTGCCATTGTTACAGAAGGAGATGTTCATGTGAGGGAGTTGGCTGACGAGGTTATCGAAATTCCTGAAACTAATGAGTATTTAGTTCCTCTATTGGCAACGGTTCCATTTCAGTTATTATCCTACCACATTGCGGTAATGAGAGGCTGTAACGTCGACCAGCCAAGGAATTTAGCGAAAAGCGTAACGGTAGAGTAGCTCCTTAATTGTGAATTCATTTCGCTATTTTGTTGAAATTTCCTATAATGGCACCCCTTTTTATGGATGGCAGCGTCAATTGGGTCAAATTTCGGTGCAAGAAGCCATTGAAATCGAACTTCAAAAATTGTTTTCTGGTCAATCGATCTCTGTTGTAGGTTGTGGACGGACGGATACAGGAGTGCACGCTCAACAATACTTTTTTCATGTTGATTTTGATTCCGAAATACAAGAAACTACACTGGGTTATAAGCTAAATAGCATGTTACCCCAAACAATTTCGGTTCAATCTATTTTTCCAGTTAATTCAAGCTTACATGCGCGTTTTAGTGCTACCAAACGAACCTATCGGTATTTTATTCATCAACAAAAAAATCCATTTTTGGTTGGGAAAAGTACATTTTTCCCAAAAGAGTTGGACATGATTAAAATGCAAGAGGCTTGTGGATTTTTATTAGGCACACAAGATTTTAGTTCATTTGCTAAAGTTCACACAGATGTTAAAACGCATGTCTGTACCGTCTATTCAGCTAACTGGCACGAGGAAAATGGCCAACTGGTATTTGAAATTTCAGCAGATCGTTTTTTGCGTAATATGGTGAGGTCGATTGTGGGTACATTGTTAGATATTGGAACAGGAAAGATTCTCGTAACAGATTTACCTGGAATAATTGAACAAA
>CAZTFG010000086.1:0-1794 GCA_964612725.1 uncultured Lishizhenia sp.
AGATTAACCGATTTGCGGATCGGGATAGACATCAAATCTTTGTAGAACCAGAGGGGTGGAATACGGTTGAAATATACGTAAATGGTTTTAGTACATCCTTACCTGAAGAAGTGCAATTAGCTGCAATGAGAACAATTCCTGGTTTTGAGCAAGCTAAAATGTTTAGACCCGGTTATGCAATAGAATATGACTACTTCCCTCCTACTCAGTTAAAGCACACGTTGGAAACAAAGATTATTTCCAATTTGTATTTTGCTGGTCAAATCAATGGAACTACTGGTTATGAAGAAGCTGGTTGTCAAGGTTTGATGGCAGGAATAAATGCCCATTTGAAAATTAATGGTGAAACACCTTTTATTTTAAAAAGAAGTGAAGCATACATTGGAGTATTAATTGATGACTTGATAACAAAAGGTACAGAAGAGCCCTATAGGATGTTTACCAGTCGGGCGGAATATAGAATTTTATTAAGGCAGGACAATGCTGATATACGTCTAACAGAACTAGGATATCGTTTGGGTCTGAACGGAGAAAATGAATTAAATCGTGTTCAAGAAAAGGTAAATCAAACCAATGATTTATTAAATGTATTGCGTAAAACAGGGATTACACCTAAGGAAATAAATCCATTGTTAGCACAGAAGGATAGTGCTGAGGTTAATCAACAAATAAAACTAATATCCATTTTAGCGCGCCCTCATATTGAAATGAGTGATTTAATATCCATATCAGATGATCTCTCTTCATTAGCAAATTCATGTCAGGATGATAGCATTGAACAAGCTGAAATCCAAGTTAAATATACTGGCTATATTGAGAGGGAACAAGAACATGCATTAAAATTGGATAGGCTTGAATCATTGACAATTCCTGCTACCCTTGATTATACAACTATTAAGAGTATTAGCATAGAAGCAAAACAAAAACTGATGTCTATTCAGCCTGCAACAATTGGCCAAGCTGCTAGAATTTCGGGTGTTTCACCTAGCGATATTTCAGTATTGTTGATACATCTTGGTCGTTAATTGTTTCACGTGAAACATTATACTACATCCATTTAGCTAAAAAAGAAATAAATTCAGACCTCAATTGTTTGAAAGATTTTTCAAATGAAATATAAAGTTCTTTTTCCTCATTGTGATAAGGCGTTGATCTATGGTCAACAGCGATCGGGTTTTTATTTACTTCAGCAATTAGTTTATCTTCATTTATTTTTATGGAGTGAAGAATTTCATCCATATTATTTCTTTGGATGATAAATTGATTTTGATAGTGTTCTACTTGAGACAATACGTCGGTATTCGTATATTTATTAGCAACCTCGGCTAATTGTTTTTCTAAAAAAAGCAAATCTTCTTGATAAAATTTTAATCCAGAAATCCAAGAAGTATTTTCTTCATGTTGGTTGTAAATGAGCATTTTGTTTTCCATGTTCTTATTTTAAACAAAGATCAAAAGATTGAATCAGGAAAAAAAAGAGATGAATCAATTAAAATATTGACTTTAATCAGCTATTAAATAATTATATAATGATTGCATAGAATCAAATTGATGATCTGCTAAAGAGAGTTTTGGATTAACCAAGTGCGTTTTTTCAGGAATGCAAAGAACAGTCATATTTGCAGCCTTCCCTGCAATTATACCATTTAGTGAATCTTCAATTACAAGGCAAGAAGATGGTGAAACTCCGATTTTGTTCGCTGCTGTTAGGTAGACTGCTGGGTGTGGTTTACCGTACGATTCATGTTCTGCGGAAAATACTCCATCAAATAAAGATTCAATATTTGTTTTTTC
>CAZTFG010000086.1:1894-10075 GCA_964612725.1 uncultured Lishizhenia sp.
GTTTTTTGGAAATCTGTTTTCGTAAGTTTTGAACCTAGAGAATCAAAGACCTCTTGCATAGCTATTTTCCATAATGGTTCTGAGTCAACTAGTACACCATCCATGTCAAAAATCACTGCATCAAATGAGTCAAGTTTAAGTTTATTCATGGCTTATATCTTCTAAGTTCTTGTTGACCAAATAGCCAATGGCCTTCATTTGCTATATAAACTGTACCGGTAGAGGTAACCGCAACGGATTCTCGTTGTTTGTACTTATTAAAACGCTTAGATTTTGTTTTTAAAAGCGTTTCACCGTGTCTAGAATAATAAATTAGCCTATTATATGTCAAGCATAAAAACAATTCGTTATAGCTTGTTGCGGCCGTGAATGAATCTTTTGTCCAGCTTTTTGTTCCGGGTATTATTTCGCTCGTTTTTTTCCAATTGCCAAGGGGTAAATTTTGAGCAGGTATAGCATAAACAAAACACTTACCGTCAAAAGGAGTTGTTCTACACTTAGTAAAAATCCATAAACTATCGTTTAGATAAACAAGACTTTCGGCATCAAAATAACGTGCTGTTGGCAATGCTGGATACTCCGTTTGTTCTGGATAGGAAAATGGAAAGATTTCAGCCGAGGTAGAATCTTTTAAAAGTATTTCGTTTAAGGATATTTTTAGTATTCTTACTTTTTTTCGTTTGTTCTCGTTGTTACCGATGTCTGCGATATAGATATTGCCATTAGTATCTTTTGTTATATCTTCCCAATCTGTGTTCTTTGCATTGTATATCAAGCACTCTTTAATTATTTCACCCCTCAAGTTTAATACATAAATTGCTGGAACATTACCCCCATCATTATGCGCCAACAGAATACTATCACCTATACATTCAAGCCCAGATATTTCTTTGAGTTTATTGTCTAGAAAAAAGGATGTACGAAATTGGGTGTTTCCAGTAATTGAAATTGTAAAAATCAGGACAAATGTGATTGTAATCCTACTGATCATGAATTAATTTTTATGCGCACTAGTTCGATTTTTCGATCGCTTACTTTTTCAACATAAATCACTTTGTTTTTAATGTGGATTTTTTCACCTTCTTCAGGAATCGTTTCAAGTTCCTGAATTATCAATCCTCCTAATGTTTCATAGGCCTCCGATTCTGGAAATCCTAATTCAAAAGTTTTATTCAAATAATCTATTTCCACACGAGCCGAAAAAAGATATTCAGTGTCGCTTATTTTTTGTTCCAACCAGTCATCTTTATCGTGCTCATCCTCTATTTCTCCAAATATTTCTTCAATTACATCCTCAATTGTGATTAGTCCTGCGGTTCCGCCATATTCATCAACCACAACAGCAATGTTCCCTGCTTGTTTAGTGAATTGTTCTAAAATTTCACTTCCTGGAATTGCTTCAGGAACAAACGAAATAGGCATTAGAATTTGCTTAATCGATTTGGGTTTTTTGAACATTTCAAATGAATGCACATATCCGATTATATTGTCTACTGTATTGCGATACACAACGATTTTCGATAAACCGGTTTTAATAAACAAATTGGTAAGTACATCGATGGACTCATCCACATCAACAGAAACAATCTCTGTTCTTGGAATCATACAATCTCTCGCCTTTACATTAGAAAAATCGAGTGCATTTTGAAGAATTTGAATTTCATTTCCAAAGTGTTCTTCAGAAGACATTTTAGCATGTATTTCATGAACGAAATGTTCTAAATCTACTTTGCTAAAAATCTTTTCATTCTTTTCTAATTTCGCTCCGGTTAATCGAAGTAAAGACCCGCTTAAAAACAAGATGAATTGAGATGGAAGATAAAGAAGAATATACATCAAGAAAAGAAATCCGGAACCCAATTGTAAAAATCGATTGGGGTTAATTTGTACCAAAGCTTTCGGTAAAAACTCAGCAACAAATAAGACTAATAGGGTAGATAAAACGGTTTGAATTACTAAGACTAATCCATTATTACTGACATAATCACTTACAATTGGACTTAATATTTCAGAAGATGCAAGCCCAAACAAAACCAATGAGATGTTATTACCCAACAACAACATGGTAATCATATTGGATTCGCTTGAATAAAATACCCCAATAATTTTACTACTAATTGTGCCTTTCGTTTTGTCTAGTTCTACTTTAAGTCTATTAGAGGAAAGATAGGCTAATTCCATTCCAGAAAAGAATGCAGAAAAAGCAAGTGAAAATAAAATTATTAATAGGTTGGTGCTTTCGGTACTCATTAAGTTTCGAGTTAGTTAACTACATCAAAACCAATATCTTTTCGGTAATAAGCGCCATCAAATGAAATTTTTTGAACGTTATCGTACGATTTTGCTAATGCTATTTCCAAGTTTTTCCCGTAAGATGTAACGGTCAAGACTCTGCCTCCGGCCGTATTAATAGAAGGTCCGTCTGCTGTTGTTCCTGCATGAAAAACTAAGCTATCTGTTACGCTGTTCAATCCATATATTGGTAAGCCCGATTTATATTCATTCGGGTATCCACCAGATACCATCATTACAGTTGCAGCACTTTGTTCGAAAAATTGAATATCCCTTTCCGAAAGCGTGTTGGTTGCTATCCCTTCAAAAAGGTCTAAAATATCTGATTTCAATCTTGGAATCACTACCTCTGTTTCAGGATCACCCATGCGACAGTTATATTCAATCACATAAGGCTCTCCTTTGACGTTGATTAACCCAAAGAAAATAAATCCTTTATAAGGGATATTATCATTTTTTAAACCTTTAATGGTAGGAATAATAATTTGGTTTGTTACCTTGTCTAAAAAAGCTCCTTGAGCAAATGGTACCGGAGAAACCGCACCCATTCCCCCTGTATTTAAACCGGTATCTTTTTCTCCAACTCGCTTGTAGTCTTTTGCTTCAGGCAAGATTTTAAATGAATCTCCATCAGTTAGCACAAAAACAGATAATTCAATTCCCGTTAAAAACTGTTCTATTACCACCTTAGCACCCGCTATTCCAAACTTGTTGTCAGACAAAATGTTATATAGTTCACGTTTAGCTTCTTCAAGTGTTTCTAGGATAAGAACACCTTTTCCTGCCGCCAAACCATCAGCTTTCAACACATATGGCGCTTTCATTTTTTCTAAGAACAAGAGCCCTTGGTCTAAGGTTTCCTTGGTAAATGTGCCATATTTAGCTGTCGGAATAGAGTGCCGATACATAAATTCTTTAGCGTAATCTTTACTTCCTTCTAATTGAGCCGCCTCTTTCTGAGGTCCAATAACCGGTATTTTGCGAAGCAAATCATCTGCTAAAAAAAAGTCATGAATCCCATTAACTAACGGTTCTTCAGGTCCTACAACGACCATTTCAATTTGGTTTTGAAGAACAAAATCTTTTATTCCATTAAAATCGGTTAAGGAAAGAGCAACATTTTTACCAAAATTCCGAGTTCCAGCATTTCCTGGAGCAATAAAAAGCGCATCTAAAATAGAGCTTTGTGCAATTTTCCATGCTAAGGCATGTTCGCGTCCGCCAGATCCAAGCAATAATACTCTCATTTAAAATACGTGTTGTTTAACAATGGTTTAATAAGGAATGAAATAAGTTGATGCCGTCAACATTATTTAAAATGCTATCCGCAGCTCTTTCTGGATGGGGCATCATACCGAATACATTTTTCGTTTTATTAGTAATTCCAGCAATGTTGTTTAATGAGCCATTTGGATTTGATTCTGCAGATACAACACCGTTTTCATCACAATATTGAAAAAGAATCTGATCGTTATCTTCTAATGATTTTAATGTTTTTTCATCCGTAAAATATCGGCCCTCGCCGTGTGCAATAGGTATTTTATACGCCGAATTTTGAAGATCAATTGAAATAGCAGCCGTTTTCGAAATAGGCTTAAGGTGAACGTTTTTGCAGATAAAGCGCTGATTATTATTATGTAAAAGTGCTCCTTCTACTAATCCTGTTTCGGTTAAAATTTGAAACCCATTACAAATCCCCATCACATATCCTCCTCTTTGAGCATGCTTAATTACTTCGTCCATGATAGGAGAAAAACGAGCAATAGCGCCAGATCGAAGATAATCCCCGTAAGAAAAGCCTCCTGGTAAAATGATAAAATCAACCCCTTGTGTTGACGTATCTTTATGCCATAAATTTACTACCGGTTGTTTTAATTGGTCATGAAGAACATCAATCATATCTTGGTCACAATTTGACCCAGGGAAGGTTACTACACCGAATTTCATTTTTCTTATTTTAAAAGGATAAAAATCACCGAATCAAAGGTAATTAAAATTATAGCTACCCAAAAGGAAGCACGGTAAAAAATTTAACCAATGAATAGCTTAATGCAATATAAAATAGGATTCCTGCAAAAAGCCTATAATTTCGATTGACTAAGGCATAATTAACGAATATAGGCAGTGATATTAACACGAATGAAATTCGATCAACTTGACCAAAAAAGAACAAATCATAGATACCAAAAAAGCTACCTAATATAAAAAAACCCCAAACGGGAACCATCATTTTACGAAGCCGCAACGTAGATTTAATCGTGTTTGATCGCAAGCTTACGAAGGAAATTAAGAATAAAAATGACAAAACAATAAGTACAAAAAGCAAATCAAACACAATCATTTTCCACTTCGAAGGAGCATTAAAAAGATCGATTATTATTACTTCGTGATTTAAAAAATAATAGGATCCGACATAAATAAATGGAATAATAAGCCCAACAAGAATTAATAAAAGATCTCTCAATTGAATTACTTTCAGATTCCACACGGCGATTAAAAAAGGGATAGCATAAACAACAGCTGGTGGGTGAATGCAGATGCATAATCCTAATATCAGCGCCCCATTAAAAACATGTTTTTGATCTCCTTCCTGTTGTTTCAATAATAGTACCTCTCTTAAAACAATAATTAGCAGTGAGTGTACAATTAATACGGAGCTAAAATGATAAAAACTATGAAACAAACTCATGAATACACAATACAAAAAACCAGTAGAATAGATGGATTTATCATAAAACTCATTCTCATTAAATATCCTTGTGAGATTTAATGCATTTAATAGAACCATTAGCCCGGCAAGAAATCGAGATAATAGAGGAGAATTGAGGTTAAGTTCACCGAAAAGTCCTAAGTCGAGTTGATTTGGAACTTCTAAAGAACCGGTTAAAAAATTTAAAAGATGAAAAACAAGTAATAAAAGGGGTCCTAAAAAGAACCAAATTATTCTATATTCAACAAAAAACCGAATCATGAAGCGAAGTTACTCTTTTTGTCGGTTATTTCTTTTTTACAACAATATTACGTGCGGTTTAATGTTCTGTTTTTTAATTTATATTTGTACTAAACTTGGATATTCAAGTGTTTTAATTGGTTAAAATAATTACAATGAGTCAAGAAAAAAATAAATATTCGGATGCTGAATTAGTTGAATTTAAAGAATTAATAAACATGAAACTAAAAGAGGCACAAGAACATTATGCATTACTGATAGGTTCTCTTTCCCACAGTGACGATCACGGTACGGATGATACGGGTCGAACGTTTAATATGATGGAAGATGGATCAGAAACTCTTTCGCGCGAAGAGGTTGCTCAACTGGCAGCTCGACAGGAAAAGTTTATTCAAAATCTACAAAACGCATTAATCCGTATTGAAAATAAAACTTACGGTATTTGTAGAATAACTGGAAAACTAATTCCCAAAGAACGCTTAAGATTAGTTCCTCACGCTACAATGGGTGTTGATGCTAAAAATGCACAAACAAAATAAAGCGTGAAGAAACAGTTGTTTATTGTTGGAACGATCGTATTAGCTGTATTGTTGATAGATCAATTTGTAAAGATTTATATTAAAACTCAGTTTTTTCCTGGGGAGACAGTAAATGTTTTCGGAGATTGGTTTGTGTTGGAATATATTGAAAATCCAGGAATGGCTTTTGGAACTACCTTTGGTTCAAAAGTATGGCACAAGTTAGCCCTAAGCATGTTCCGTATCGCAGCAATCACCGGTATTTCTATTTATTGGTATAAGCAGGCAAAAAAAGGAGCAAAGACCGAGTTTTTAATTGCAATTGGATTGGTTTTGGCGGGTGCAACAGGGAATTTAATAGATTCCATGTTTTATGATTTGTATTTTACTTTTGATCCTTGTATGCCTTATAATGGAATGGAAGGGTCTGGTGTTTTTGCAGATTGTTTTGGTTTTAAACGTGAAGTTAGAAATACTGGATTTTTAATGGGAAATGTAGTTGACATGTTTAAATTCCAGGCGTTCTGGCCGGCATGGGTTCCTGTTATTGGAGGAAACGAAGTTTTTCCTGCTATCTGGAATGTAGCAGATGCGGTTATCACTTCAGGAGTGATATTAATTTTTCTTCGCCAAAAAACATATTTTAATGAAAAAAAGCAGCCTGTTTGATGGGCTGCTTTTTTGTTATCGTTTGGTTTTTATAAACCGATTATTTGCCTTAGCTCTACTTCAGTAATATTCTTTTTTATTCCTGTTTGAGTTAAGTACGAGCGATTTACAAGTCTGCCGTGTATCGCCACTTTTTTTCCTTTTTCACTATATTTTTCAATGAATTCTGCCAAGTTTCCCCAAGCAAATACTCTATGCCATTCAACTTCTTTTTTGAATTTTCCGTTATTGCTTCTATACGTGTTGTCTGTTGCTAGGTTAAAACGTGCAATTCGTTTTCCGTTTTCAAATTTTGTTATTTGAGCAGTTGATCCAATGTTACCAATGAGTGTGATGTGATTTCTTACTGTAGTCATTTTTGTTTTTTTATTTAGTTAGTATTTATTTGGTATTAAGGTTAGGTCGTTGATTTCTATTTCTGAAATTAATTTTGGTACACCGCCCGCTTTATAAAATCGGCTTACAATTTTTCCTTCAATTGCTAGGTTTGTACCTTTAAGTTCAATTTCTTCCAACACTTTTACCCATCTTCCCCAAGCAGTTAGGGTATGCCAAGTGTCTCGTGATTTTGATTTCCCTTTTTCGTCGAAATAGGTTTCTTTGGTGGATAAGGTGAATTTTGCTACTTTTCTTCCATTATCAAGTTCAATAAATTGTGCGGCAGATCGTGCTTTTCCTATTAGATTAACGTAATTCATGTTTTTTATAATTAGTTGTTTTTTGATTCTTGGAATGATTTTTCTTTAGCAATTTCTGTGTTTGGTTTAAGGACCAAAAATTCAGTTACTTCTATTAATGTTGAGTAGCGTTTTTCGCCTGCCTTTGTTTCATAGTTTTGATTTACTAGGCGACCCTCAAGCATAATCTCTTGTCCTTTGTGAAGGCTTTTTTGCATTCGTTGCGCTACTTTTCCCCAGCCATTTATGGTGTGCCATTGTGTTTGTTCTTGCCACACACCATTTACCTTAAAGGATTCATTTGTTGCTAACGTAAATCGGGCAAGTGTTTTCCCTGATTCAAATGTTACTACTTCTGGATTGGCGCCCAGTCTACCGATCATACTCACTTTGTTTCTTAGTGCATTCATGTTGTATAAATTAAGAGTTGATAAAAATTGTGTTGTCCTACATCGTTTTGTTTCGAATTGACTTTGCAAAGTTTCCTTCACGCTCTTTTTTTATTTGGTTATTAATTATTTGTTGTCGATTATTATTCGTTTATAAGTGATTAAAAACGGTTATATTGTTTAAAATCAGACAAATAGATAAAAATAAATTAACACAAAAAAACTTCGATTTTATACAAATGGATACACAATTACGATGATAAAGAAGAAAAAAAATCACTTTTAGGAACACTAAAAAAAGTCCTATTCATTTTGTATCTTTACCCCCCACAAAAAAACGGAATGTCAAAAGTTAGAAAACAAGAAGCACTGGATTACCATTCAATGGGTAAACCGGGAAAAATAGAAGTAGTTCCTACAAAACCATACGCATCTCAACGAGATTTATCACTTGCTTATTCACCTGGGGTAGCTGAGCCATGTTTAAAAATTGCTGAAAATAAAGATGATGTATATAAATACACGAGTAAATCAAACCTTGTAGCGGTAATTACGAATGGTACAGCTGTATTGGGTTTAGGCGATATTGGCCCGGAAGCGTCAAAGCCCGTAATGGAAGGAAAAGGCTTGTTATTTAAAATTTTTGCTGATATTGAGATCGGAAGAGCGTCGTGTAGGGAAAGAGT
>CAZTFG010000087.1:0-6576 GCA_964612725.1 uncultured Lishizhenia sp.
TTTCTCTTGCTTCAACGTCGAAATAAATATCTTTTGCCATTGTTTTAAATTTTAAAGTGTTAATTAATTAAATATTCCATAAATATCTGATTCTTTCATAATCAAGTAAGATTTTCCATCAATCTTAATTTCAGTTCCAGAATATTGACCATACAAAACTGCATCACCAACTTTAACCGTCATTGGTTCATCCTTTTTACCTGTTCCAACTGCTACAATTGTTCCATTTAATGGTTTTTCTTTCGCTGTGTCAGGGATGATTATACCACTAGCTGTTTTTTGTTCTGCTGGCGCCGCTTCAATCAGAACACGGTCTGCCAAAGGTTTGAATTTTACTGACATATTTTATTATTTATTTTTAAAGTTTGATTGAGTTTGTCGAATTTTATGCCATTCAATTTTTCGCGACAATTTTGCGTTAATGCAAAAAAAAACTGTCAGTACGCGTGACATACTGACAGTTTGAAAAAATTTATTTTAACAACTTACTTAGCCGGTTTTGCTGCTGGCTTAGCTGGTGCTTTTTCACCTTTTTGTTGTTTTTCAGCTTCTTTCTTTTGTTGTTCCTGAATTTTCTTTTGATCCGGTGATTTTGTTCGGATGGTTAAAAAAATTGAAGAAACCATAATGATTGCTGCTAATGACCAAGTTGTTTTATCAATGAAGTCATTTGTTTTTTGTACTCCACCAATTTGTTGTGCTGCTCCAAAATCAGAACTTAAGCCCCCACCTTTCGGGTTTTGGATGTACACTACTAAAATCAGTAATAAGCTTGATGCTATAATTAAAATTGAAAAAAGGATATCCATTGTTTTTAATTTAGATTTTTCTTTAATTTTCTTATTTGGGATGCAAAGTAACTCTTTTTTTCTGGAATAATCAAGCCTAATTGTTGATAAACATAAATTGCTTTGGGAATATTGCCTTGAATTTCAAAAATTTTCGCCAAAGTTTCACTTACTGGCAATGTTTCTTCACTCAAACTTTCCTTGGCTATTTTTACTGGAGAGAAGAATGCTCGTTTAGGTTTCTCAAACTCAATATACGTTAATTCGGATTCGTCCAACTCATCCGTATGAAAATTTGAAATTGAACTTGGCTCCTTTAACCAATCTAAAAATGAACGCGGTTGATCATGGCCCAATTCAACACGGCCTAGCAACGAATTTTTAATAATATCGTCTGCCGTACTTTCTATTACTTCATCTACAATGGATAAATCAAATTCAATCCCTTCTTCTCCTTCATTTGGCTCTACCCATTCATCTAATTGATAATTTGCAGATAAACTGGAAGCATGAATTTGTTTTTCTAATTCATCAATTTCCACTTCTTCCGAGCTTTCATCTTCTATTTCATCATCCAATTCATCTGCGGTTGGCTGATTGATTTCAGATGAAACTAAATCTTTATCAGATTCTGAATCAAGGTGACTCAAGTCATCGTGTTCATCAGAAATGGATTGTACTATTCCAGCATCTTGATTTTCAGGAATTATTTCTTGTTCAGTTGTAGAAATCTCTCTCGTTGTTTCACTCAATGAATCAAGCTTTTCTTGTCTTTCATCATAGGAATGTAATAAATCATATAATTGTACTCGATCTGTTATTCGGAATGCGTAGTTTTCTAATTCTTCTTCAAATTGAATATGCTTACCATCTGAAAGTGCCTTTAGGTAAACCATGGGGAAAACCTGTGAATATGGATATTTATCACATAATTCCTTTAAACCGGTCAAATCCTCCCTTGTGCAAAGTGCAGGATGTTGAATGCGTTGCGCTATTTGTTCCCAATTTAACATTACCAGTTTGCCAATAATTTATTGATTACGTCTTGAACAATTTGCTCATTAATTTGATCCAGTAAATTACTTTCAACACTTGCTAAGTCGGTGTTTGAATCATAATCAACAAATCGTGTTGCCGTTAATTTCATAGTTTGTTCCTTGGGTGCTGTGATAAAGATAGTAAATTGTGCCGTAATTGAAAGTCTATTTTTTGCTGCATTATCGCCTTGTTGAAGTGCGACTGGAACAACTGAATAGGAACTAATACTTCCCTCGATATTCACTTCCCCTTTACCTACCTTGGTATTGAGCACTAAGCGTGTGTTATTTTGAATGCCATCTTTGAGGTCCTCGGAGAGATTAGGCGCATAACTCAATGGAGCATTCGCGGCATTACTTTCAAGTGTTTTTACTGTAAATGTTTTCCATTCTATGGGCATAGACCCCGTATCTCGCAGAGAAATAACCGTTGGCCAACAAGAAGTTAATGTTACCATTAACAGGATAATAACACTTATTTTTTTCATTCGACCATGTTAAATTCCTTAATCTTTCTGTACAAGGTTCGTTCAGAAATCCCCAATTCCAAAGCAGCATATTTTCTTTTACCTCTATGTTTTTCCAAGGCTTTTTGAATCAATTCTTTTTCACGATCTTCTAAGGAAAGTGACTCCTCAATTTCTTCATGCACCTCAAAAGTATCAGCTGGCCTATGAATTTGTACTTCAGCAAATGCTGATTCGGCATTACTAGGTAAAAAACGAGCGGGTTGAATGGCTCCATGATTTACCTCATCATATATCCTATTTACTACAGCTGTTTGATCTCCATTTAAAGTAAATGCACCTCCTTGACCTACGATTTCCAAAACAAGCTTTTTTAGATCAGTTAGGTCCTTTTTCATATCAAAAAGAAATTTATACATAATTTCTCTCTCTGAAAAGCTATCTTGTTCTTTTCCGCCAACCATGGCTGGCATTTTTTCTGATGGGGCAGGTAAATAATTTATTAAAGTACCTGCATTCAATTCTCTTTCTGTTTCAATAACGGATATTTGCTCTACCAAATTACGCAACTGACGAATATTTCCTGGCCACGTATATTGTTGAATTAAAGAAACAGCATCTTCTGTTAGTCGAATAGAAGGCATTCGATATTTATCACCAAAATCACTTGCAAACTTCCTGAATAACAAATGAATATCTTCTTTTCGTTGACGTAAAGGTGGAAGTGAAATAGGAACAGTATTCAACCGGTAATACAAATCTTCACGAAATTTCCCTGAGGCAATTGCTTGATTCATATTTTCATTGGTAGCGGCAACAACTCGAACATTGGTTTTTATCACTTTAGAGGAACCTACTCGAATAAATTCACCTGTTTCTAAAACACGCAGAAGTCGAACCTGGGTTTGCATAGGTAATTCAGCTACCTCATCCAAGAAAATAGTACCTCCATTAGCCACCTCAAAATACCCTTGACGACTTCCAGCAGCTCCAGTGAATGAACCTTTCTCGTGACCAAATAATTCAGAATCTATTGTTCCTTCTGGAATTGCGCCACAGTTCACCGCAATATATTCACCGTGTTTCCGGGCACTTAATTGATGAATTACTTGAGGAATAATTTCTTTACCCGTTCCACTTTCTCCTGTAACGAGCACAGAAATATCGGTTGGAGCAACTTGCATGGCTACTTCTAAAGCTCGATTCAACAAGGGGGTATTCCCAATAATGCCAAACCGTTGTTTGATTTGTATGACATTCATATTATTCGTTTTCAACAACTTGCAACTGCTTCACCCAACAAGGTAGCAGACGTACAACTTGTTATTTTCACCATTACATATTGACCTTTAACATAATTTTCTTTGGGGAAAATCACCATCGCATTTTGTCCATTTCTACCACACAAATGATCTTCTGATCGCTTGGATGTTCCTTCAATCAACACTTTAACAGTTTGACCTACTTGTTTTTCGTTGGATAATTTTGAATGTTTTAACTGCAACTCGATGATCTCATTCAATCGTTTAGCCTTTACTTCTTCAGGTACATCATCTGCAAATCTTCTTTCAGCCAAGGTTTTTGGTCGCTCAGAATACTTAAACATATAAGCAAAATCAAATTGAACGTGTTTCATCAAGGAAACAGTATCCTCATGTTCCTCATCCGTTTCGCCACAAAAGCCCGTTATTATATCGGTAGAAATCGCACAATCAGGCATATATTTACGTATCGCTTCGATTCGCTCCAAATACCACTCGCGCGAATACCCTCTATTCATCCGCTCAAGTACAGCAGAATGTCCAGATTGAACAGGTAAATGAATGTATGGACAAATATTCTCGTATTTTGCCATAATTTCTAAAACGTCATCCGTCATGTCTTTTGGGTGGGAAGTACTGAATCGTATGCGTAATTCAGGCGAAATCAACGCCACCATTTCCATTAACTGAGCAAAGTTTTTTGTAGCTTGTTTGTCATCTTTCACTTCACCTTTCGAAGTTAAATTCCATCGATAACTATCTACATTTTGACCCAATAAGGTAACTTCCCTATATCCTTTTGCTAACAAATCTTTGCATTCTTCTACAATCGTTTCAGGATCCCTGGACCGTTCTCTTCCTCTTGTGAAAGGAACCACACAAAACGAGCACATGTTATCGCATCCACGCATAATAGTTACGAACGCCGAAATCCCACCTTGATCTAAGCGCACCGGAGAAATATCTGCATACGTTTCATCACGAGAAAGAAGCACATTAACTGCTTTTTGTCCTGTTCCTACTTCCTCGACAAGATTAGGCAAATCACGATATGCATCTGGTCCTGCAACCAAATCCACTAATTTCTCTTCTTCAAGTAATGATTTCTTGAGGCGTTCTGCCATACAACCTAAAATCCCAACAACTAATTCAGGGTTTTGCTCCTTGCGGTGTTTAAATTCCGTTAATCGATTACGGACTCTTTGTTCGGCATTCTCTCGAATAGAACAAGTATTAATCAATACCACATCTGCTTCTTCAATATTTCTGGTTGTAGCATACCCTTCATTTGTCATGATGGAGGCAACTACCTCACTATCGGAGAAATTCATTTGACAGCCGTAACTTTCTACATACAACTTTTTACCGGTTGAATTTATTGCGTCAATTTGAATGGCCTCTCCTTGTCTCCCTTCGTCGATAACTTTATTTTGATTGTGTTCCATATCTTTTTGTAGCCTACAAAAATACACAATTAACAAAGACTGTCAAAATGTCACATTAAAAAAAGAAAAAATTTACCTTATCGTTTTTAAAGCATTCCGAAAGTAAGAATCGTTAACAATCCTTCAAAAATGAAAAGCATAAAGAACAAACCAGAAATTCCAAAACAAATGATTGAAATTAGACCCAGAATTTGTATGGAAAGCAAAGCGCCTAGCAAACCTATAATTAATCCGATTAATAAAAATATACCTGCAATACCTAATGACCTTCCAGCGCCATCAAAACTTGTTGGTTTCAAACTAGTTGATTTTTGTATTTTTTTTGAATCATTTCCCAAATAAACCGAAGCTTGGTTTTGGATTTTTGTTGAATACAAATTCCTTTTTGTCTCTTTTTTAATGAAATTTCTATTTTCCAACTGATTACCTTGAGTTTCTATTTTAGTTTGCCCCAATAAATTCAAAGAATTTGATTTGCCCTTCAACATTTCTGCTTCTTTCGCAGGCATCATGAAAAACAGCGAGTCTTTTGGTGTTTCTTTTGTTTCAGCAACCATTTTTTTAGAATCGAACTTAGGCGTTTGTTTCTGTTTTTGGGTTTGAACCGTTTTCACCTTACTCCAATTCACTGTATATCCTTTTCGATGATATCTTTTATGCACAGAGCAAGATGTAATAAATACAAAAAGGAAACTCAGACCTATTAAAATTCTACAAACGTTCATACTATTTATTTTTGTACAAATATCGATTTATTTCTATTATGCGTACAATTGAATTTAGCACTTGAGTTAAATTAAGTTGTGTTATACGCAACTTTTTAATTCTATATCTTACTTTTGCTTTTAGATGAAAAACCCTACTTGTTTTATACCCTTGTTAGATATACCTCAGGATTGTTCCTTGCCTGAAAAGATAGATTTTCCCTTTTTTTACCAACCAAAAAAACTAGCTAGGCTCGCTGCAGAAGACTTGCAAAAAGCACTGAAGGAAAATGATTTCCAACACAATTTTGGCATTAATAATAAGGAGCGCAATGGAGCAATAGGAAAAATGTTTGGTGTGTTGGTTGTTCAAAATAAGCAGGGTAAAATTGGGTATTTAAAAGCGTTTTCTGGAAAATTAGCAGACAGAAATGATCAGCCTGGGTTTGTTCCACCGGTTTTTGACATTTTAGAAAAGGACGGTTTTTTTAAAAGAGAAGAAGCAAAAATAAATGAAATCAATGCACGAATAGAGCAAATTGAATCTGATGATCAATATAATAAATACAAGGAGAAATACGAGGAATTATTAATCGAAACAACACAAAGACTTTCCGATTTTCGCACTTTTTTAAAAATCAAAAAAAAAGAAAGAGAACAATTAAGGCAATCTTCTTTATCTACGTTAACCGAGGATGAATATGCATACTTGATCGAAAATTTGAAAAAAGAAAGTATTTCACAACAAATAGAATTTAAATACCTGAACAAACAATTACAAGAAAATCTTATTGAAAATAAAAATCAATTTGAATTGTTAGATCTTGAATTAGCAGAGTTAAAATCACTAAGAAAAGCAATGTCTAATGAGCT
>CAZTFG010000087.1:6586-9988 GCA_964612725.1 uncultured Lishizhenia sp.
TTTCCTAAACCTGTAAATCCCAAAATTCTTAACGAATCACAAAAAAAAGAAATTTCTAATGAGCTTAAAAAGAAAATATTTGATCATTATACATTCATTAACCAAAACAAAGAGAAAAAAAGTTTACTAGCTATTTTTAGCGAAACAATTTTTGAAACTCCACCTGCCGGAGCAGGAGAATGTGCGGCGCCAAAACTTTTTCAATATGCCTTTAATCATGAGTTGACCCCAATTTGTATGGCTGAATTTTGGTGGGGAATGTCACCTGACTCTGAAATTCGGGTACACAAACACTATTATCCAGCATGTAAAGGAAAATGTGAACCAATATTGTCCCACATGCTTGGTGCAAGTTTGGTTGAAGAAAATCCTCTTCATCAACAAGCTCAAATCAGCGAAATCCCAATACTTTATGAAGATGAATGGATTGTCGCTATTGATAAACCAGCTGAATTTTTATCCGTTCCAGGTAAACGACTGACAGATTCTGTTCTTACTCGTTTACAACAACTTTATCCCGACGCAACGGGTCCTCTCCTACTCCATCGGTTGGATATGTCCACTTCAGGGATTTTGGTTGCCGCCAAAACAAAGGATGTTCACAAACACCTCCAACATCAGTTTATTAAACGATCCATCAATAAAAAATATATTGCTTTACTTGAAGGAGAGTTAAATCAATTTGAAGGGGAAGTAATTTTACCCCTCATCGGAGACATTACTGATAGACCCAAGCAAAAATTGTGTTTTGAATATGGAAAAAAATCTAGAACGATTTATAAGGTAATTGAAAAGAGAAATGGAAGAACTTTGATTGAATTTAAACCAATTACCGGTCGAACGCATCAACTTAGAGTACATGCTGCACATCATTTAGGGTTGAATTGTCCCATAGTTGGCGATGACCTTTATGGATTAATTGACAGTCGTTTGCATTTGCATGCATCTGAATTAACTATCTTTCACCCGATATTAAAAAAAGAAATTCATATTCAATCTCCACATCCATTCAGCTTATAACCAATGGATATGCGAATTGAAATTGCAACTATCTAATGCAAATCAACGTCAAACAATTCAAATTCTTTTTATGAAATTAGTACAACCCTTTTTACTTTTTATTTCACTCTTTTTTTTAACCATTGGATATAGTCAAAGTGTTCCATGTCCATTTGTGAATGCAGGACCTGATCAAACGGCTGATTGTTCGGCAGCACAAGGATGTTCTAACTTGAATGCTACCTTTCTTGACATCAAAGAAACAACTTCATACACGGTTGAATCCATTCCGCACAACCCACCAATTCCTTATAACCAAGCTGGAGGCACGGGTGTTTCAGTGAATACTGACGACGTTTGGAGTGGTGTCATTAATATACCTTTCCCGTTTTGTTTTTATGGAGTAACATATAATACGATGTTAATTGGTTCTAATGGAAACCTTAACTTTACTACCACCAGTCCTGGTGGATATTGTCCTTGGTCTTTTACAGCTAGTTGTCCTTCAACCAATCTAACCTCTGCCGGTAATGTTTTTGGTATTTATCATGATATTGACCCATCTGTTTGTGGTAACATAAATTACTATGTCGTTGGAACGGCTCCATGTCGTCAATTAGTTGTGTCCTATGATGTGATTTGTCAATTTAGTTGTACTTCCATTTCAAGCAGACACATGATGGTTCTCAACGAAACAACTAATTACATTGATGTGTATGTTGAATCAAAACCGTTATGTACTGGTTGGAATGGTGGAAATGCGATTATTGGCTTACAAGATCCATCAGGAACACAAGGCATTACAGCACCTGGCAGAAACTCAGCGCCCGACTGGACGGTTACTACTCCTGAAGGATGGAGATTTAAACCAGCTGGAAATCCTTTGTACACGTTTGAATGGTTTCAAGGAACAACTTCTTTAGGAACTACTCCGGCGATCACTGTATGTCCAAGTACACCAACAACCTATACAGCTGTATTTACTTACACCCCATGTGGTTCAACTACACCAATAACATTAACTGATGATGTAACGATTACCCCGGCTCCTGGGTCTATTAACGCAACTACTTCAACTACTCAATCAACGTGCCTGCAAGCTAATGGCAGCGTAACAATAACTGCTACCGGTGGAAGGGGTACTTTATCTTACTCAAACGATAATGTAACGTTTGGATCTTCGACCACCTTCAACAATTTGTCGGCAGGAACTTATACGTTCTACGTGCAAGATCAAGGAGGCTGTTTAGTGAGTCTTCCTACTCAAATTACAGATTTATCAACATTAACAGCTTCTATCATTGCAGATAGTAATGTGCGTTGTTTTGGGGGAAATAATGGAGAAATATTAGTTGCTGCAGCAAATGGAAATCCACCCTATTCTTACGGATTAAATACGCTTCCAGTTCAATCAAATGGACAATTTCAAAATTTAACAGCTGGAATTTATCAAATAACTGTTTCAGATGCGCAAGGATGCACATTTACACTAAGTGATACTTTAACCGAACCTACCGAATTACAATTAACGGAATTGAATACCGATTCTACCACGTGTAATTTATCTAATGGGTTAATTGAAGTTTCAGCAACAGGAGGAATACCTAATTACACCTATTCAGTTTTGTTAAATGGTTTGCCACAAACTAGCGGAGTTTTTTCGTTACTTGGAGCAGGAAATTATACCGTTCTAGTTGCAGATCAAAATGGATGTATTGACTCAATTACATCAATCGTTTATGCCAATCCCGCTATTAATTTAAGTGTTGGTGCAATTAGTAATGTGAGCTGCGTTGGATCAACAGATGGAATTGCATCTGTTTTGGCAAGTGTTGGTCCTAGTCCTTATGTATATTACCTTGCCAATGGTACACCACAAGATTTTTCTGTGTTTTCTAATTTATCTCCCGGAACCTACACCATTTTTGGAGCGGATGTGAATGGATGTATTGATTCTATTGATGTTACAATCACTGAACCGAGTGAATTAAATGCTTTAGTTGATCCAACTGCCGAAGTTTGTGTCGGAAGTTCGATAGATTTGCTAGCAAGCGCCTCAGGTGGAACAGGTCCTTACTCATACAATTGGGTTGGATTAACTGGTAATCCAGCGACAGTAACGCCATCTCCTTCATCCATATATCAAGTTATTGTAACAGATGCAAATGGTTGTCAAGACACCAATCAAGTTACACCAGTTATTTTACCCCTTCCAATTGCCTCAGCAACCTCAATGCCCAATACGGGTGGAGCGCCACTTCCGGTTATATTCACCAATCAAAGTCAAAATGCTACCACCTATTCTTGGGATTTTGGTGACGGAAACACCGGTTCATCATTGGATTTGAGTTCTGTAAACAATACGTATTTAACCGCTGGAACGTATTATGTTGTTCTAACTGC
>CAZTFG010000088.1:0-9725 GCA_964612725.1 uncultured Lishizhenia sp.
TCTTCTGTTTTTGAAATTGAAGTAGATTCACAAAATAACATTTGGGCTGTTTTTGGTTCAGCATATAACCAGGTGACGCATGTTGGATATTTGAATCGATCAACTGGAATTTGGACTAAAGTGTACGATGCAACAAATTCGCCTGTCAACTTTGATTTTCGTGTTAGTATAGAACTCGATTCAGCTGATAATTTGTATGTGGTGGACACAGATTTACATGTACTCGAAATTAACACACTCCCATCTTGGCTGGGACTTCAAGACAACGAAAAAACAAACCCATTCAACCTTTTTCCAAATCCTTCCTCTACTTCATTCACCATTTCAGGTATTACCGCTTCAATCCTCGGTGAAAAAGCAACCCTCACAGACCTAAGTGGAAAAATCATGATGGAATTTCAAGTAATTGAAAATAACCTAAAAATTGATGTTTCTCCCTTGAAAAGCGGGGTGTATTTCGTGAAAATTGGAAATCAGATTACAAAAATCGTTGTAGAGTAATTATTAATTGTCTAGAAAAAAATGCCCAGCAATTTCATTAAGGAAAAGCGTTTTAAGAGAAAAAAACGAACAAATTAAAGATTGCTTTAGGTGTGGAATTGAATTGATTTATAATTTTTATGTAAATTAGTCGTTAATTAATTGTTTTAATGCTGTTTACTTAACATTCATTAATGGTAACACCAATCAAAATGCAAAAACTATCTGTCCTTATTTCGATTTATATACTTTCAGTTTCTTTATCCAACGTGCTTTGTCAAACCATTTTTTCCGATAATGGGAAATTTGGAATTATGGATGATGGAAACAATAATGTTGTTGTCCCTCCAATTTATGATAAGATTACTGAATGTTTTGGATTTGACAGTTTTGGACTTGAAAAAGATCCGCATGGATTTATTTTACAGAAAAACAACAAGCATTTATTATGTCTCAAGGAATATTGGGAATCAAAAAATTATCGAGATGAATATTCTAATGGAAAAATTGATTCTGTAAAATGGTGTGTATTTGAAAAAGAATTTGATTCATTATTCCCAATTAAAGCAGTAGTGGAGCGTAAACGAAGAGGTATCGAGAGAGTTGAAGTTTTTAAAGGTGACACCTGTCTCGATATATTAAGGGTATCATATGTATTAGGTTACAGAATCGATGATAATTTCGGACTCATTAAATACGAGCAGAACTCTAGAGGAATGGCTCAAAAAACAGAAAAAATTGTTACTTCTAAAACAACTCATTATGTTGAGTCTTCGAAACGGATTTTTTCGATAGAAAACCCACATATTTTTGGAGGTTTGTATGATACTATTTTAAGAGCGACTAATGATGATCAAAGAATAATTACCTTGAAGAACAGCAAATATGGAATTTTTAATTTAAGAGAAAACTATGAAGTGCAACCTCAATTTGATTCGATACCAATTATGCTTAAAAAATCTGAAAAACAGGTTTTCTTTTGTGTAAAAAAAAATAATTTCTGGGGACTAATTTATATGAAAAATGATTCTGTTCCTTTCGTTAGCATTCCCTTTAAATACAAAACAATAAATCATATTCGGAATGGAATTAGGGAACTGGTGCTGTATAATGGTGATGAATATTATTCCTCTTGTTTTTACAATACAAATGTTAATGAAAGTCTTCAGTTGGAACTCATATTTCAAAACAGACGCAATGGGTACGAAATAAAGCAGGTTGATGGTGAAAATTTTAAGTTAAATAAAGACTATATCCCACAACAAGAAAAATATTTATCATTTACACCAACTTCGAATGGAAAGCCAATTGTACAGCAAAAAGAGTTTGAATATTTAATTTCAAGCAATGTTAGGAGTTCCTCAGATCAGACCTATTTTTTTATTCTAAAAATAGACCGTTCAAAAGATACTAAAAACGGTTATTATCATATTGCAGATCGGGGGCAAATAGAAAAAAATGAAATGTTGAGTAGTACGGGGAGTTTTAACAATTCAGAATACATATACCGTAAACCGAGAGGCATTGCCATTTATAGTTTTGTCAATAACCATTTTATCCCTTATTCTGAATTTGGTGAGGAAGATAATAAAGCAAGTTATGAGGTTATCTCTAAATGTGTCAAACATATAACAGACTATCCAGAAACGACAGAAACGTTGTATGAAACGAATTTAATTCTAAAAAGTGTTAAACTAGAAAATGAAAAATACAAACATACGTTTTTCACTTTTAAGGGAACCAAGGTCCATGAATTAACATCGAAATATCAAATTGATAACTGGAAATTTATGGAAAAAGACCAAGACATTGTTAGTCGCTACGTTCCTGACGAAGATTTAGCCATGGAGTTTTTCACAGAAATTAAAGGAAAAAAGAATAATAAAAAGAAAATCGTTTGCTATTACAATATAAAAACGAGGCAGTTTTATAGGTGATAAATGAGAGTTAGAAAAACGGTTGTATTAAATGTAATTTAGAAAATAAAAACTCGCTAATTACCCATTAAATTCTCTGTAAAAAATGCAAAAAACAGCGCTTTTCCTATTGTTTTGGATGCTCGGGATTACGGTGTACGCCCAACTGTCTTTTTATGTACGCCCAACTTTGAATATGAAAACGCAACAAAGCTTTTTTGGCAACAATAGAGCCTCCGAAAATTATTCTGAATATTCAAATAACTACTTCACTTTTCGCAATGACCGATATTTTTTTGACCGCAACACAATTAATTTTGGATTAAATGCTGGAGTTGAATACAAAAAGAAGCACTTTTTTGAATTTGGTTATTCCATTGATAATTCGGGTGTTGCTGTTGGCGTGAAGGCTCAATCGTACATGAACAACTTCCAAGATACGGAAGGATTATTTTATAATTCTGCTGGTTCAACATACAGTCAAACAGGTTCTTCATTTTCAAGATTTTCACTCAGCTACAGTACCGTTTTTTATAAGAATCGGAATAATACTTTTAATGGAAGATTACTTGGAGGAATAGGTTTATTTCATAATACATCGGTAAATAGGAAAAAAAATATTTATGATGTTCATTACGAATCACATTTTACTAATGGTCAAATTGCAGAAGATGTATTTATTACTGAACACTATTCAAGGATTTCTAATTATTGGAGAAATTCATTTTACTTAAATTTGGGTGTTGGGGGAGATTTTTACACGAAAAAAAATCATAAATATCTCTTCTCATTTGATTTGTCTTATCTACAAGGAACAAGGCCAATTCAGATTGATGATAATTTTATCAGTGTTCAAGATCAAGGTGATGCACTCGATTTTCACTATCGGGTTAGTAGCAGAGGATCAGGTGTTTACTTTACTTTATCTCGAAGATTTCAGGTTTACCCGTGGAAGGGCAATAAAAAAATAAAATAAAATTTAATTGTATCGCTTCTTTATCTCGGTCGTCTGTTTAAACATGCTATTCTATTTTTCGTTTAGCAATTCAAGGTCGTTTTTGTCGAGATCTGTTTGAGAAATTATTCGACCATTTTGAATGTCCTCCTCACTCATTTCAAGCATGAGCTTCTGCTCCTTGGTTAATTTAATTTTCTCGTCTTCAACTGCACTTTTGTCAACTAAACGAAGTATTGCCAACAAATAATCTTTATCTGATATTGCCAACAACTTGTCAATAATGCCATTTCTAATTACATCGACCTGAGCCATCACTTTTTATTTATTCAAATATACTATTTCTAACAAATTATTCCAAATTCAAACTTCTTGATAAATTCCCCACTCTCATCTGCTTGTTTTGAATGCATTGTGAAAGTAAAACATCTCAAATAAAAAGTAATTTGATTTTTTGGTAAAGTAAAGAACAATTTTTTGGTACATATACGGATTAACATTTTCAATTCCATCTTCAAAAAACAAGCGAAATTCGTTTAGCAATAAGCGATACATGAAATAAGACCAAAAAAAGATAACGTAGATAAAAGTTTTCTTATGCTGAGGTTAAAATGACCATCTTAATCGTATATCATCTAACGATTTAATCTCAATTTATTTTGTCATATGTACCAAATTCACTTTTTTTGGTACGCGATAAGCAAACATGGGACAAAAAGTACCAAATCAACCATTGGAAATAGTATTATTTCTATTCTCGTTTTTTTATCTTATCTCCGTTTGAAACTTGTTTGCAACTAACCTAGTAAAAAATCACAAATAATTTGGAAATTGTTACCTAATTAGGTAACTTTGAAGTAAGTTTTAAATTATAATAACCAAATGGATAATGAATTTCGGAGAAGGATAGTCTATTATGAAAATCATTATTTGGAATTTTTTGAGGCGTTAAACCCTGATGTTAGAAAGAAGTTCAACTGGACATTACAACTAATCTCAACGGTTGATCGAGTTCCGGATAAATATTTTAAATACCTTTCAAATTCTTCAGGAATTTATGAGATACGCGTTGAGTATAGCTCAAATATTTATCGGGTTTTCTGTTTTTTCGATAAGGGAAATTTGATAATCTTAACAAATGGATTTCAAAAGAAAACACAAAAGACTCCTAAAGGCGAACTTGAATTGGCGGAAAAACTTAAAAAACAATATTTCGATGAAAAAAATGGAAAATAAACTGAAATCCTTTACTGATCACCTTGATGAGCAGTATGGTAAAAAAGGCACAAAGGCAAGAGAAAAATATGAAGAGGAATTTGAAGCATTTAAACTAGGCGTTATGATTCAAGAGCTTCGTAAAGAAAAAGGTATGACACAGGAAGAACTTGCTCAAAAATGTGGAACCACAAAAAATTATATCTCTAGAATTGAGAATAATGCCAGTGATATCAGATTATCAACCTTGATGCGAATCATTCGGGAAGGCTTAGGAGGACATTTACGACTTAGCGTTTCCTAATTGTTGATTTTTTAATGGTTCAGAACGACTAAAAGAATTTTTTTTTTAATCAATTTCAAATTAGAACATATACTAATTCTTTCTCCCAGAAACTAATTAGAAAACAAGCTAAATCCTTTTAAAATCAATCGTTTTAAGAGAGTAAAGCGTAAAGTAGAAATGTTAAAAAAAAATCAATCTGCTTCCTATTGGTAATTTTTTGTAAATTAGTCAGTAAATTATTTATCGAATTGATTTTTTTGATTCAATATTGAGTTGGCATATCATCAAAAACACCAAAAACCATCCAATGAAAAACCTGAGTTTACTTATTTTCTGTATTTTTTGGAAGTTTTCTTTTGCACAAACTTTCAGTTTCGAAATGTACTTTGAAGATGCAACCGGTGCAAAAGACACGTTGTTATTTGGATACGATGCAGCAGCTACAGATAGTATTGATGTGTCATTTCAAGAAACAAATATTATTTCCCAGCCATGGTCAAGTGAATTTGAAGCAAGAATTACCGTTCTTAACCCTCCTAACGCATGGGATTATGATGAATTTATGTCTGTGCCGGAAATTGGCCATCTAAAAAAGGAAATTAAAAAAGAAGACTGCCTTGACCAAAGTCTTTATATTTCAATGATACAATTAAAAAATGCTGTTTATCCCGTTACTGTCACATGGGATAATTCGCTTTTCAATGATCCATGCAGGATCAATAGTATTATTACGGATTGGCACCCGGTTGGATGGTTTGACGCAATAGTGGGAAGTAGTATGCCACAAAATCTCGTTGAATTAAAAAATAATGCCCCTGATTCCTTTACGTACACTTCCATTCATAACATAAACAGCAATCAAGACACCTTGGATGTCTTATTTTTAGCTTTAGGAAATCAAAATCAGGTTTTTGTAGGATTGGATGAACTTGAGTCGGCATTGAACATTTACCCAAATCCTGCAAGTACAACGCTACACATTGAAGGGATTTCAGCGTTCGATCAAGTAAATATAATTGATTTTCAGGGTAACCTGTACCCTACTCCTAGAAGCGAGAATATACTAACTATTGAATCACTGCCCCCCGGTGTTTATTTAATTCGCGTTACTAATGATGACAGGAACTTTTACCATCGTTTTATAAAACAATAAAGAAACTAAATTCGGTAATCATTACAAATTACATGAAAAACAAACTACTCCTCACCTTCCTGATTTGGTTAACGTCCATGTCGCTGTTTAGTCAAATAGAATTGAGTGAACCAACAATTACCAAAAAAATGCCTGAACCTAAAATCTATAAATACCAAAAAGGATTGGGCATTGAAACGTTTTATCAGTACACAAATGGCATTGGGCTCGGAGGAATTATCGGGGGTAACATTGGGAATGATTCGAAACCAAATTACGCAGCAGGAATTTACACCGATGTCTTTTTCTTGGACAAACCAATCGTTGGCCCACGGGTGAAATTCACGTACAACTATGTGGGAATATTTGGTGTAAGCTTAAACGTTAGCGACTACTTCAGAAATAGTATGCATGATGTTCGAGTTGGGCTCGATTTGAATTTTTCTGTCTATGGGTTCATGACCTTTTTCGTTGGTTATAGCATGAAATTTTCCGAAAATAGTTTTGACGAAATAACCAAATTAAGATTAGGACTAAACCTCAGTTTGGTGAATAACAGGAACTAAGGATTTGAACAATTATTTAAGTAATTCAATGGCATGAGACCACTCATATTTATAGCACTAAGCATCATTTTACTCACCCAATACTCCTGCAAGAAAGTTCAGCCGGATATGAATTCAATCGATTGTAGTTGTGCAAAAGAGGTTTCTGCTGATTTTACCATGGAGGAGATTGTAGGAGGAAGCTTTACCGAGTCCTATGAGAATTTCTGGACTTTTACCGATACTACTTTTTCTGAGAAAACTGTACGTTTCACCGCTTTAGAGGATGGTGCAACATACAAATGGTACATGGGATCGGAAATTGTTAATCAGAAACAATTGAAGCGCTATTTTTCAACGGCATTTAGTAACCAAGTATTACCAATCACTTTAGTCGTCAAGAAAAAACCTAATAAAATTTGCTTTCCCAATGATGATGGTTACGATTCAATTACAAAATTTTTGTCAGTTAAGTCAGATTTGTCAGAGACAGTATTTCTAGAAGGATTATTTCGTTTTTACAGCCCTGAATTAAAAGATAGTTTTGATGTTCAAATTGATTTTGTACCCGGTGATGGATTTGGACATGGACCCTATTTTAACATGTATAATTATGATGGATTGGGATCTAATTCCATAAATCAACTAAAATGGTTTGCTAATTACATGGAAGCTCTTGGCTTAATTCAAACTTCATTAGAATCAAGCCCAAGTGCTAGAATAAAAAGTGATGAATATGGAAATATTACTTATATCCTTTATTATGGATTACTTACAAATGAAAAAAAATTCTTCGGACGAAAACTTTAAAAAACATGAGAAATCTTGCCATACTTCTTGGTTTTAGCATTACAACACTCATCTCCTGCAAGAAAGTTCAGCCGGATATGAATTCAATCGATTGTAGCTGTGCAAAAGAAACGAGTGCAGAGTTTGATATTGAAGAGATCGGTGGATATGGCTATGCCTGGGAAAAACGATCCATAACCGATTCTACGTTCAAAGAAAAAAATATAGGTTTTACAGCAAAGGCAGAAAATGCTACTTACAAATGGTACATAGGAAATGAAGTATTAGATACCAAAAGTGTTGTTCGTTATTTTTCTAGTGATTTTACAGGTCAAACAATTTCTGTTACGCTAGTTGTTCGAAAAAAGCCAAATTACATTTGTTTACCAAATGACGATGGCTATGATTCAATTACCAAAACGGTTGTAATTACGAATAGAGATTATTATTCTTCATTTTTAGAACCCAACCCAACCTTAGAAGGCGTATATCGAATGAAAGAAGCAAACGGGACTGACAGTGTTGATATCGGTATAGAATTAGGTATGTTTCAAACTGCAAGCAATAGAGTTGAAGTAACAAATTTTGACGGCAACGGTAATAACTTACCTTACAATCAAAGTTCAATAGTTGCCTGTTTGTATCGACAATTGTGGTGGGATCAAAACAAGTTTTACCTGATGCTCTATAACAATCCAAACGGAGAGGCTATTTTAACACTAGACCCAAAGCCATTAATTGAGGCACCAACCTTTCGCTACAAAGGACGAAAAATTCAATAACTATGAAAAAACACCTATTATTTTTAAGTATTTCTGTTGCAACGTTGATTTCCTGCAACAAAGACAAATTCTACTCCAAACGCTTGATGAAGGGAGATACGTGGACCGTAAATCGTGTTGTGATAAACGATACGCTATCCACCATTTCTGGAGCATGGGAAATCACACAAGATGTAAATATCTTTGATTCGGTGCCCCAAGCTTTGTGGAAGAATAATGCGGACGATGCTCTTTTCCAATGGCAATTTCATGAGAAAGCCAAGAAGTTCTACATCAACTACCAATTGCTTTGTGCCGAATGTGAGACAAACACCCTAGACACCTTGGATAATTTCACCAATGCCTTGAGTGGTCAATATGATGTTGTGAACCGAACACGAAAAATCATGGAGTTTGAAAGCACCACCACACGGGGCTTTACCGGAAAGAAAGTGCAGATTAGGTTAACAAAAAATTGATTTTGATCTATCGGTTTAATTTTAAAAATGGAATTATGAAAAAAGTAGTTACTTTGTTTGCTTCGGCCTTATTATCTATTTCAGGACTAAAAGCTCAACCGATATTGGACAACACGGTTTTTCCAATAATTGGTGATTCCGTAAATTACATTTCATTGAGTGATGGACAAAGCGTACTGCCTGGAATAACCGGTAGTAATGTGACTTGGGATTTTTCGAATCTAAATTTGACAGGTTCAAATTTTTTAGTTACTTATATGGATCCTTCTTCAACCGGCAATTCCAGTTTATTTCCAGAAGCCAATATTGCCAAATACTATAGTGCCAATCAAATAGAATATTATAACAAAACCATTGATTCACTCTATTTTTATGGTGATGCCACTACTGGTGTTGGATTACGATATTACCATAATCCGAGATTGAATTTAAAAGTGCCCTTTAATTTTGGAGAGTCTTTTTCAGACGATTTTGCAACAAATTTCATTAATGGAAGCGGTTTCTCTGTCACGCGAACTGGGACTGTTCAAAGCACATTTGACGGTTATGGGACATTAGTTTTACCCAATATCACTATTCCAAATTGTATGAGAATCAAAACGGCGAGGTATGTCCATGACATTCAGGGCTCTACCGTTAATAATACTTATGACACTTTATATCATTGGTATGTACCGAATATAAGAGATTACATTATATATTATTACTCCACAACTATTTCAGGAACTAACTATTCTTTTGGAAATGTTAGAAACTATTTAGATATCAACTCAATTTCTGAATTAATCAATGGTGATAATCTAATCAACATCTTCCCCAACCCTGCCTCCGAAACGCTTACAATCTCCCTTCCTGAAAACGCTTCAACTACCGAATGCATTTTAGTTGACAATTTAGGAAAAGAAATGAAGCGATTTAGTGTTTCGGGTGGTGAGAATTTGGTGGATGTATCGGGGTTGGAAAGTGGAATGTATACGTTGCGTATTGGTTCGGATTCTCAAAAAATTATAATTGAATGAGAACGGGTAATTTTAAAATTAAATTCTAGATTATGAGATATTTATTTCAAGTTTTATTATGGGTTTCTGTTTCAAATCTATATGGACAACATCATGGTGATGTATGGATGTTTGGGTCAAATTCTGGTTTTGATTTTAGCGCGTGCGT
>CAZTFG010000089.1:0-9679 GCA_964612725.1 uncultured Lishizhenia sp.
AGGATTTAACAATTCAATATGCATGGTTGGGTAAACAAAATCAAGTAGCATTTAACGAATCACCCTCAAATTCTTATCATTTATTACATGCAGCACTCAGTTTCGATATTCGATTAAAGTCAATTTTTTCATGTAGCATTGGTTGTAAGAATATGTTAAATACGAATTACATTGACCATCTTTCTCGGCTAAAGAATATTCAAATGCCTAATCCAGGAAGGAATTTTTATATCAGTCTTTCTTATAAATTATCTAGTAATCTTAAAAACAAAACAAAATGAAAAAAGTAGTTTTTTCTGTAGCATTTATTGCTATATCTTTAATTTTCGTTACTTCATGTAACAAGAACTCATGTCACGAATGTCATTTTGACGATGCCTCTGGAAACGAAATTCCATTAGGAGAAAAATGTGGAGATGAATTGGAAACGCTAGAAGCAAACGGTTACACAGATACAACGGGTAACTATGTAGTTCATTGCCATGAATAATTAAACTAATTGGTGAGGGAAAATTCTCCCTCACTTTTTTAACTAAACAATCAAAATTATCGGTCACGGCACAATAAACTTATTTAAATCAAAGTTTTTTGTATATTAGTGTCGATAAATTATGAAACGAATTCTAATTCTCTTTTTAATAGTTAATTGTTATTTAGTAAATTTAGTGAAGGGACAAGGTATTATTGAGCCAAAACACTCATTTACCCTCGAACTAGGATTACCAAATTCATTTACTAACAAAGCTTTTCGTGAGATTATGCAAGGATTAGTGCATGTTTCACCCTATTATCAATATGCGTTCAAAAATGGTTTCGCATTAGGAATAGGAGGGAGGTATTCTTATTTTGCAATCAATGAGTTCAGGGTCCCTTCTAAAGTGTTTGGTGGAAATCATTCAGTAGGAGGTTTTGTAAAAATCGGTCACGAAAAATTCTACTCAGAATTGTTTGCTATAGATGCTGGGGTAAAATTGGGTTATGCTCAAAATATTTTCTATTCCGACTTATTGAGGTCTAGAGGTATTGATTTGATTTCAAAATCATCCATTTATATTGAGCCGATTATTGGGTTTGTTCTTGCGTCGAGTGAGTCAGATACTTACCGTTTATCTTTGGGTTATTCGTTTTTTAATAATTCTTTCAAACCATGGGATATTGGGTATGAAGATGGGAATGAAATAGGGTATACTGCAAAGGAACTAGCACCTATTTCTTCTTTTCTAACGGTTGGTTTTGGATATACACACCATTTCAATGGCAAAATAAGCGAAGGCTTTGAGGAATAACATAATATGAAGCAAACTATCACGATTGAATACCAAGAAATTAATCATTGGAATTTATTAACTCCAGAGGATATTGAACTGGTAACCGAGGCTTTTGAAATTGCTAAGAAGGCCTACGCTCCTTACAGTAAATTTCAAGTAGGAGCTAGTTTGCGGATGGATGATCAAAGTATAGTATTAGGAAGCAATCAAGAAAATATCGCTTATCCATCTGGACTTTGCGCGGAAAGGGTAGCTCTTTTTCATGCTGGAGCACTATATCCAACCAAAAAAGTAACTAAAATTTGTGTTGTAGCTTTTGGTGATTTATTTGAAAAAGAAGCTTGGTTAACTCCTTGTGGTGGTTGTAGACAAGTTATGGCTGAATCAGAATCAAGACAAAAGGAATCAATTGAAATTATTTTGGTTAGTCAAAACAATAAAGTACTGAAATTCAAATCAGTACTGGATATTTTACCTCTTGCCTTCGGGAAATTTAATTAAAAAAGTCAAGAGCCGTTTCTATCACCCTATTTACATTTACCTCTTGATGAATAGGCAAACGCACCAAAGTATCTGAAAAATGTTGCGCATTTTTTAATATTCGTCCATCGTGTTTATCATTAAAAAAACTGCTATTATGCAATGGCCGATAATGACGAAAGGTTTGTATCCTTTTTTTTTGCATATATTCTATAAATTCAACAGATTCTGAATTACTTGCTAATTGCAAATAAAATATATGTGCATTATGTTTAGCGTAACTAGGTACATAAGGAACGCTAATGTTTTCAAAAGCCAAATTATATGAATTCCAAATAGCTTGTCTCATTTTGTTGATTTCGCTTTTTTGAAGTAATTGTCCATGTAAAATGGCTGCATTTATTTCAGATAATGTGTATGAACTACCAATTGATTTCCATTCATAAAATGCACTTTCTTTACGTAAAAAGGATGCCCGATTTGTTCCTTTTTCATACATCATTTCAGCTTTTTCAATATATTCTTGATTATTAACTAGTAGCAAGCCACCTTCTCCGCAACTAATGTTTTTTGTTTCATGAAATGATATTGCTCCAAAATCCCCCAACGATCCCAAAGGATAATCTATGTCATTGTTGACATAATAGGCTTCAATGCATTGAGCAGCATCTTCAATAATTGTCAAATTATAGGTTGCTTTTAACGCCTTTATTTTTTCCCAGTCCAACGAAATACCCGCATAATGCATTACACATAAAACTTTTGTCTTGGAAGATATCAATTCTTCCACTGCATCCAAGTCCATATTTGGAGAATTGGGCATTGAATCGACAAAAGATAATGTTGCGCCTCTCAACAAAAAAGCATTTGCCGTACTAGGAAAGGTATAGGAGGGAAGTATCACATGATCTCCGGGCTCAACAGAAGCTAAAAGTGCGGAAAATTCCAATGCAGAAGTACATGAGGTAGTTAAAAATTTCTGTTCACCGTGGAAATTAGGAGGCAAGATTTTTTTGCATGCCTCTGAATGAATTTGATTTCCTGCAGTTTTACCAGATAGCAACACCTCCTTAACGAATTCTAGCCCTAAATGATGCGTTGGGAATGGTACATGATATGGTATATATTCTTTTGACACAGGTATAAATCTAAGGCAATTTTAAAAAGAATAAATAACTTTCCGGTGCTTTTGGGTCGATATTCGAGAAATTCATTCGATCAATTACTCCTTCTGTCCTTCGATTAAGTTGATTTAAGTGATCGAGCAGGTGCTGGTTATTGGTTATTTGCGATAAATATTCTTCAGTCAAAAGGACTTTTTTGTTTGTTGATGGATCTATATAGGAAGCTGGGCTAGATTCGCCAAGTCCTTGAGGTATAATTCTTCTTGGGTCAATACCTTTTTCAAGTACCAAGTAACGATAACATGCCCTAGAACGATTTTGAGACAAAACTAAATTGCGGTTCTTTGCTCCATGGGCATCGGTATGAGATATTAATTTCAACACCATAGTAGGGTAACGATTAAGAATTGTAATGATTTGATTCAATGAATCATATGAAGAACAGGTACTATCATTTATGAATTCCCAACTATCACGCTTATATTGAATTTCAGGAAAATGAAAAACACCATCCAAAGGCAATTCTGGTTGAGTAATCTGAATAGTCAAATTTGCCGTTTGCTTTTTAGAATCCGTAACTTGAACTGAATATTTACCCGCTCGCAACTGAAATAAATCTTTAGAAATTCCACCTGTCGACCATTCAAAAGTATACGGTGGATAACCCGATTTAATCGTTAGTTCAATTTCACCATTAAACCCTTGAAAAGTAGTAACATCTTTTTTAGTGTATTCAATTTGAAGGAGTTGATTTGGCATTCGCTCACTAAAATAAAAGTCTGCGTAATTACCATCTTTATTTGATGACCATAAAAATCCCTTTTCTATGGGTATCAAATAAGCTTCAAAATGATTCGTATTGATGGTTGGCCCGAGATTTTGAGGGATTGACCAATCATTATTTTTTGATTTTACTGAAAAATAAATATCTGAACTCCCATAACTATCTGTTCTTCCATTAGATGCGAAATACAAAGTATCTTTGTTATCACTTAAATACGGGCTTATTTCGTAACCAGTTGTATTAATTTTATCCCCCAGCGATACTGGAATCGTCCATGTATTATCATTGTAGATTGATAAGTAGAGGTCTTCTTCGCCTATTGAATTTTCACCTTGATAGGAGATTAATAATGTCTTTTCATCCTTGTGCATAAAAAATCCAATATTCTTACCCTTCATTTCCAATCCCTGAATTTTAATTTCATTGGGATTCTCTAGTCTATTTTGAATGAGATCGTATACATAGAGTCCAGCTGATGATCCTTTTATATCTTTCGAATGATAACAATATACCCGATTACCATCTGAGCTAATTCCGCAAATGACTTGGTTTTGTTTATACTTTATAAAATCAAGTTGAAAAGGTTGCTTTATTGTATTGTATGGAGATTCAAAATTCCCCAACCAACTTTCTTGATCGAACTGGTTTGCTGAGGCGCTTAATCGTATAAAAGTCCGAACAAAAAATAATTGTTTCGTCCGCTTATCATACAAGGGGGCCGATTCCTCTGTGTTATCAAAACCCTCAATTCGCATGGGAGCAGAAAATTGTTGGAATTGACTGAAAACCGGAATGAAAAATAACGAATGGAATAATAAAAGAGAAAATAATTTAGTTCCCAAATTGATAACTTAAAATTAGTTCATGCCCACCATTATTGAATGAAATCAAGCGATTCGTATTCAGTTCGATTGAATAACCTAATTGAAACGATTCATTGATTAAAAAACCTGCCATAAAACCAAGGGAGGAACGATTACGGAAGTGCATACCTACCCAAACATTATTAGGAAGACTTGCTTTCATCGCCAATTCAATGGACAGGGGAGAAGGGGCCATTTTTTTCATTAATATCATGCCCTGAAGTTCAACGATACCAGGTATATTATAGGTATAACCTGTAAGTAAATTCCAATGCATGCGTTGATCAAAATAACTATTGGAAGTGTTGAGGTCAAAAGCTGTTTTAGTAAATTGATTGGCTGCAAATCCAAGAAAAAAACGTTTAGTAACCAAAGTGAAACCAGCACCTAAATCGAAGGAATTTCGTTTGGTTCCGTTTGCAACATAAGCATCATATTCTTGATCTACATTTCCCGCAACTTGCGCTTTAGTCATATCAAAACCAAAATTAGAATAACCCACTTTTAAACCCGCCAATAATTTCCAATCCTCATTCAAATTAACCCCCACACTATAACAACCATTGATACTCGTTCTGTTAAACGCACCATAACTATCAAAAAGCATTTGACCTCCGGCATAATGTGCCAATTTTAATTTTCTCACCGTATCGTTCCTACTGTTTTCTTCACTTATTCTTAAGGCAGGATTTATGGAATATCCCGATTTTCGCTTTATTCTTGTTTGCCCATTTATAAATGCAGTTCGAGGTTCTGATCCAAATCCAAGCATTTGCCATCTCCCTCCGGCTGTGATAATAGTTTTTTCATGCATTGACATCATCGAAGGATTATAAAGCGATGTGTTTTTCATAAATTGAGTAAACTGAGGTAACTGTTGCGCATTACCATATAAACCACATAGAATAATGAAAGCAAAAAGTATCTTTTTCATAATTATTTTTTTAATATGATTGATACAATTCCATTCAAGGGATCATAGGTATCATCATCAGATAATTCTATCACGTAATAATAGGTCGATACTGGGAGTAATGAACTTTTGTATGTCCCATCCCATGGTTTACTCGAGTAGGTGCCTGGTAACGATTCAAATAATAATTCGCCCCATCGATTAAATATTTTCACTCTATTTTTTGGGAATTGGGTATCCAGTCCAGCAATTGTCCAAACATCATTGGTGCCATCATTATTTGGAGTAAAAGCAGTAGGGATTTCAATATTGCAAGTTGAAATATAAACGGTAAAAGAGTCTGGTAAACTCTCACAATTATTCAAAGTTTGGGTAGCATAATACGTTTGTGTGGTTTGATTACTAGGTAATAATTCGCTGTAATTACCCAAATAATTGGTTAATGCAGAATTGGAATACCACCGAATTCCGCTGGTAACGTTGGTTATAGAAAGGGATGAAATGATTGAGTTCAAGCAAAAAGTGCTGTCTCCCAGAATTTCGGGTGTAATTGGCGCATCGGCTAATGAAATCGATTGAGTTCCACTAATGGTATTGGTACAAAAAGCATCACTTAATGAATCTAATACATATACACCTGGTGTATTTCCCAAGGAAACAAATGTATTCGTAACACCAGTCAACTCTTGTGAAACTCCGTCTAATGAATAACTCACTGAAAAATTGGGACTTCCCGTAACTAATAAATTCAAGGAATTAAATTCATGGTTTGAACAGTTATAATCTCCTCCCGTAAATTCAATTAAAGTTGGCAACGGTCTAATTACAACCACATGCGTATCTGGAACAAAAACACCGCAAATTGAAGCGGTATAGGTTAATTCATATGTACCAGGAATTGAACCCGCTGGATTTAATACACCGGTTAAATTGTCAATATTAATTCCTGGTTGTATTACATTAAAGATTCCACCCGAAACAAAATCTGGTCCTAAAACCGGAGAAACCAACCCTTCATTAATGCAAATATTTGTAGGATAGGATAATCCATAATTTGGATTGGCTGTAGCCATGGTTACTGTTACTTCTGCAGAACACACACTGGTTGTTCTTAATGAAATATCATCTATTGCGAAATCGTTTCCATTTCCTTGATAATTAAGGTCAAACAAGCTAATCGTTGCCACCAAATTAGTTCCTGAATTCCAATTGTATGAAATCTGATTCCAAGCACAATTTTGTGTTAAAACGGAATAAGTTCCTAAATCAATTCCATTAATTTGCGTTTTAATTTGAGCTAAATTTAAAGCAGTCAAAGAGGAAACCCAAAAACTAAACACATAATTTTTATTCGGCTCAACAGCAACTGTTTGGCTCCAAAACTCATCCGTTCCTAAATTATATGTAGAACCATCCACAACTAACATTTTTCCAAATCCATTTCCTAGCGTATGATCAATACACGCATTAAAAGTAGGAAACCAATTATTGGGGTTGGTTACTACACCATATCCCCGTTGCACACCGCTTGGATTGGAAGGCGCATAAAAAGTATAATCGGTAACGAAACCATTATTTCCAGCTTCGAAATCTCCGTTATAAATGCTATTCAAATTTGAAATAGTTGCAGAAGCTGTGTAGGTAGTAGAATTGTTTGGAGATATTTGTATTGAATCGAGATTCGAGATTAATAGTTCTGGATCGTTTGGTGATGCGCTCCATTGGTAATTCGCGCCACCAGTCGCTTGAAAGATCAAAGCGGTATTTGGACACACTGATGTATCTGAAGGATTGATTTCAATGGGAGAAATCGTTGAAACAATTACCTGTTGAACAGAATCAATCACACCATTTGCATCCATAAGCCCGATGGTATATGTGCCTGGTTCAACATATTGAAAAATACCGGTATCATTGGTAATTGCTTGAGGCTGTTGACCATTAATTTGAAACAAATAGGGTGGTTGACCTCCAATGGGATAAATTACAATCATTCCTGAATTTACTTCCGAGCAATTTATTGGAGTCACGGAATAAGTGAAATCTAAAGGAACATTACTTTTTTTCAATTCCACATCGTCTATGGCAAAATCATTACCAATCGCATTGGTATTCTCGTTGTACAACTCAAGATTCACACAAGAACTTGTCGCCGTGAAGGTATAACGTACTTGTTGCCATCCAAAATTAGGAATAGGGGCTAAGGTAGTACCAAAAGCTAAGGATACGGAACTTGCATTATTAATTGATATTCGTATGTCGGCCAATTCTGAATTTCCGGCAATGCTATTGGAGACCGTTTTAACCCAGTAACTAAATTCATAGGATTGTCCAACCTGTAAATTACAAATGCCACCACCATTATCGCCTGCTTTCCAAAATCGTTGTTGGCCGCCTGTTGTATTGCCATCAATCACCATCATGATTCCGGCACCAGAAGTATGATCCGAAGACGAAGAGAAGTTTAATGTGTTTAGTACCTGGGGGTTGGTTACAAAGGCATAATTTCCAGCTGATGTTGTCCCTGAATACGGTGAACTTAATCCAATATATCCTTGTCCGTCTACCCAGAAACCATATCCCGGTCCTCCAAATTCAAAAGTACCGTTATTAAGTAAATTCTGAGCATTTATACTGAGCGTACAAACAAGGGTAAAAACATACAGTAATCTATTTTTCACAGTTCGGATTTATATATCAAAAATAGAATTTTTCAGATATTAAAAATTACATGCATTTAACTTCTATCCACATAGTTTTTAACATAAAAAAGCCTCGATAATATCGAAGCTTAAGATGAAAAAGATGAATTTTTACATTTTGATTGTTATTCCACACGTATAAACTTAGTTTTTATATGAATCCGGGTTTAAGGCTTTTACGGTCCAGTTTAATAAAAATTCTTTTACCTTTTCGATACTATGCCCTTTGCCTTCTTCGAGGTAGGAACTATTTTGGGTATGTAATCGATTTCCATCAGCATCTAGAATAACAAATACTGGAAATCCGAATCGTTGTGGGAAACCTAACTCTTTCAATATCTCACTATTGGTGTTTTCCTTGCTATAATTCAAGTGATACACTACATAATTGTCGTTCAAGATTTTCTTTAGTTCCTCATTTTCATTTACTTTTTTATCAAAAGCGATGCACCAGCCACACCAGTTACCGCCAATTTGTAGAAAAACATGTTTGTTCTCTTTCTTTGCACTTGCTATAACATTAGTAATGTCTGTTTTGGCATCTGCATTGGGATTGTATAGTTTTTTAATATCACTAGGATTATCTTGCGCATTCAAACCAAGGCATATGATGAGAAAAATCACTAGTGCGAAAAGGGTAGGGATTAGTTTCATGATGATTATTAACTTTAATTTTTAGAATTTTCTACTAAGATTTTTCAAATTGATCATATTCATCAATAATTATTTTTGTCTGTTTCATCATGACCTTCCCAGCATTGGGCTTTCTCATAAGCTCGCCCATATTTTTCGGAATTATTTGCCAGCGCAAGCCAAATTTATCATTACACCAGCCAAATTGAGATTCTTTACCCTCTTTAGTGAAATAATTCCAAAATGCATCTATTTCTTTTTGGTCGTTACAATGAATCATAATAGCAAACGTATCATTGAATTTATGGTGTTCAATGGCGGTTGACATAATCAAATAGTCCTGGTCGAATAATTTGATGTTTCCCATTTCAGTATAGCCACCAGGTGTTTCTCCTAAAGGAATTGAATTACTTGAAGAAAAATTATCTCCAAAGATAAGTTTGTAATAAGAAGTAACATGTTCTAATTTACCATCTATAGAATGAAACCATAAAGCAAGTGTTGTTTTATTTTGCTTCATTTTCTGTGTAATGTTTAAAGTTATTCAGAATTAATTGCCAACCATTTTTCTGTAGTTCAATCGAGTTTTCTGTTTCAGGATCAAAAGTTATGCTTACCAATGTATCCGCTCCTAATTCGTTAAATTCGTACGTAGATGTTCTACCACCAAATTCAAAAGTAAAACATTTCCCTTCATTGATTTCTGTATAAACTGCTTCAAAGTCAAAACCAAAACTGCCATCCTTAGCCTCCATTCTTGCTTTATACATACCACCAATTTGCATATTGTTTTCGGCTCTTGGGCAATGCCAACTTGGGTCGGCAAAATTCCAATTAACGATATGAGTTGGATTGGTATAGCAATCCCAAACTTTTTCAATTGGTGCATGTATTGTTGCGGTTACTACAATT
>CAZTFG010000090.1:0-9515 GCA_964612725.1 uncultured Lishizhenia sp.
TATTGATTTTGAAAAATCGATAGCGGGAAATTGGTTTTTTGCTTCCAATCCCATTACATTATTTGGTTTACGTCTAAATGGGGGAGAATTTCGCTCTTCTACTGCTGCAAAAATTGAATGGATTTTTCCTCCAGCTGATTGAATCTCCTGCAGCATATTGTTATGTATAGTATCTAATTCAGTCAATGTTATTAAATTCTTAGAAACACATTGTTGATTGGTAACAATAACGGTATGCGAAAAATAATTGGAGAGTTTTCGAAGCGCTTCCAATGTATTTGTTCTAAAGTTGAATTGCTCATAGTTTAGAACGTAGCCATTCCATATTCGCTCATTAATCACACCATCCCTGTCCAAGAATAGCGACCAGGTTGAATCAACATTCCAATCTTGAATCATATTAATTCTCGTTCAACCAAATAATGATTTCGTGTACTTGAATTTCGACCAATTAATTCTGCTAAAAATCCGGCTAGGAAAAATTGAACTCCCATCACCATTGATATTAAAGCAAGGAAAAACTCAGTTCTATCTGCTAATAATTTCGCTGTTTTATGGATGAATAATTTATCAATTCCCAAATATACAGCTAGGCCAAATCCGATTAAAAACATCAACGTTCCTAAAGCGCCGAAGAAATGCATAGGTTTTTTTCCGAATTTCCCCATGAAAGCAACCGTCATCAAATCTAATGGTCCATTCAAAAATCGATTGATTCCAAATTTGGTAACTCCGAATTTTCGTGCTTGATGTTGAACCACTTTTTCTCCAATTTTTTGAAAACCAGCATATTTGGCAAGTGCGGGAATATAGCGATGCATGTCTCCATAAAGTTCTATGCTTTTAACAACAGACAATTTATATGCCTTTAATCCACAATTAAAATCGTGTAAATAAATCCCCGTTATTCTTCTTGCTGCCCAGTTATATAATTTAGTGGGAATAGTTTTTGTTAATGGGTCATGCCTTTTCTTTTTCCATCCTGATACAACATCGAAATCATCTTGCGTGATCATTCGAACCAATTCCGGAATTTCATCTGGCGAATCCTGTAAATCAGCATCCATTGTAATAACAACATCTCCTTGTGCTCGTTCGAAACCTACTTGTAATGCAGCGGATTTACCATAATTTCGTTGAAACTTTATACCTTTCACACAAGAGTCATTTGCTGCTAAATTTTCAATTACTGACCAAGATTTGTCTTTGCTTCCATCGTCAATAAATATTATTTCACAAAGAATTTGATTTTCATCCACTACCTTTTTTATCCAATGATACAATTCAGGAATAGATTCGTCTTCATTATAAAGTGGAATAACCAAGGATAAATTATAAGGCATATTTACTTTTTGTTTACTCAAAGTTAAACTGTTTTTGGAACTTAAATTATCATTAAATTGATATTCTTTCACAATTAATATTTCATAACCCTAAGAATCTGATCTTCAAATGAAACCAAATAAAGACCTTTCGGTAGTTCAGAAATAGAAATAGAATCAGATGGATTTTCCAAATACGTTTCAAAAACAAGTGTTCCATCTGCAGAAAAAAGGTTGATTTTACTTGGCTTTTCTAATCCATTAATCGTGAAATACTCATTGGTAGGGTTAGGGGAAATTGTATATTTTTTTATTTTTTTTTCATCCAGATCATTGATGTTAAAATTGGTAATGCTAAAATGATCAAAAGCAGCTTCTGTTACATTGTTATTTGGTGGTAAATCGGATATCATTATTGAAATTTGCATGGTTTGGGTAATTGGTATCAGTCCTGAAATTGGAATACTTTGATATTCATAATACATTTCATTTTGCGGCCCGGCAATTACATCAATTACTAGTTCATTCGTACCATTGGATATACTAATTTTTAATGTGTCATCAATGGTTCCTGGCCCAAAAAAGCAATAAAATGCACGTGCAAAATTGACATGAGGATTACTCATTCCAGTTAGATCCATTTGAGGGGAAATGAGCTTAGTATATCCATTATGTACATCATCAATAATTGGATTGAAATTTGGATTATTTCCTGTAACATAACCAATTTTACCACAGTCAAAAGGAGCATCTTGCCCTACCATTGTATTATTCGTTGGATTGGGAATTCCTCTTTCCCATTTACCTGTTTCGGCATCACCAACCTCTACCCATCCAAAATCGAATTCAAAGTCATCGAAGTATCCCTTTTCCAATTCTATAGTGAGTTGTAGTGTGTTTTCGGTGAGCACAGAATCGAAACAAGTGGTGATATAACCCCATTTTCCAATCATGATTTGGTAAGGTTGGCCATCTTGATAGAATAAAGTCATTGCTTCTTGTCCTAAAGCATTTGTTGTTCCAAGGTGTTCAATTTCTGGATGAATTAATTTAATCTGAGCGTTAGGAACAGGCATCAATGTGCCCGATTCAACTACTTGTATATTTAGGTTGTAGGGAGGGATGGGGATTAGTTGAGTTTGTAGATTAATTACCGTTCCTTGAAATAAATCAATAATTTCTGTTTTTGGATAATACCCAACTTTATTGAATGTTACTGAATACATTCCTGTCCCTAAGATTCCTGTGGCATATTGGCCATCCATTTTTGTGTTTTCAATTTGATCATTACCAACCAGTTGAACTTTTACATTGTCTAAGGGGGCATTTGTGTTGATATCTGTAACTAATCCTTCTAAATAGGAGGCTTTTTGATAGGTTGGACCTAAAATATAAAGTCCTTGAGTGATATCCGCCGCAAGAATAGTCCCTGATGGTAAAAATGGATATACGCCCCAACATCCGTCAAAACCAATGGTTTGTCCAGGATATGTATCATATTGTCCAACTTTTATAATATTGTTTGGGTGAGTTATGTCATGAATAATTATACCATCAGAATAGTAACTGGTAATTAAATAATCTCCCATGACATGGGTGTTGTGGGGTGTAACTCCGGCACCTGGCGAATGTTGATTGCGATCAACTTCGATCATATTTGAGGGGGATGAAATATCATAAACTGTTATAAAGGCGCCCGAAACCTCATCTGTTGTAAAAACAAACTGTCCATTGGAGGAAGGCCAAATATTATGTGTAAAACTACTTGGAGTTGTTTGTGTACCGAGTAGAACAGGGTTAGATTTTACTGATACATCAATTAAACTAAAAAAGCCATCGTAAATATGAGCAGCATACAAGGTGTCATTTCGAACATAACCATCATGAATATACCAAGAATCAAATTCACCTACTTCAATGGGGTTCATTGGATCGGTTTGCACATCCAAAATAATAGTTCCTCCATTTCCTCGGTTTGCACCAAAAATGTAGGCAAATCCATTTTCATCAACAAAGCAGGTGTGGGCCGATTGCCAATTAGCACCGGTGGGACCCGTGTACAACGTTGAAGTTAGGTTTGAAGATTGTGGAAGAGGATTCAAATCGATAATTTGTAAGCCATCCTCCGCTTCTGTAGTTACGTAAGCGTAATTACCATAGACACATGGGTCGCGCCAAATCGATTCTGAACCAGGAAGCCAAAAAACTTCTACAGGACTTGAAGGATTTGTCACATTCACAATAGATGTTCCTTTGGATGTTCCCACAATGGCATATTCATTACCTAATTCGTCTACATATCCCCAAACATCATTGAGATTAGCTCCATGCAATTGTTGGTAATTGATATGGGAAAGTGAGTCAATGTTTAATTGTGCATAGGAAAAAAATGCGGAGATCAAAAAAACGAAAAATACAATTGATTTTTGCATGACAATAACTGTTGTCGTTTATAGAATGAAGATGGCGGATAGAATGAAAATTAGAATAATTACTAAATATTGCCAAATATCTGGGAAATATTTTTGAATAAGGGTAATAAGTTTCATTGTATAAAGGTAATGAAAAGTAACAATGTTCTAAAATTTGTTAGTTTTTTCTTATCACCGGTAGAAAATCAAAGATTCGCTTTGAAAAAAAAGATTTCTCGTTATCTTTGCACCAAAGTTCATTAACATATACTTATGAAGAAAGGTGGAGGGACAGGCCCTATGAAACCTTGGCAACCTAGCAAATTAAATGAAAAGGTGCCAATTCCTTTCCCAGTAATTTGGGAAGAGATAAGTTGACAGTTCGCTGTTTTCCTCTTGCTTCTAAGTGCAAAAATTATAAAATGAAAACGGCAATAGAACAAGCTTTACAAAATCGTATTTTAATCTTAGATGGTGCCATGGGTACCATGATTCAACGTCATAAATTGGAAGAATTTGACTTTCGAGAAGGTGTATTTGAAAATCATTCCAAATCGTTAAAGGGTAATAATGATTTACTTTCCATCACGCGTCCTGAAATAATTAAAGATATTCATCGTCAATATTTTTTGGCGGGTGCAGATATTGTAGAAACAAATACGTTTTCAGGAACTTGGATTGCTCAAGCTGATTATGGATTGGAAGATGCTGTTTACGCTATCAATTATGAGAGTGCAAAGATTGCAAAAGAGGTGGCAGCAGAATTTACAGACAAACCTCGTTTTGTTGCTGGTTCAATAGGACCAACGAATCGAACAGCTTCTATTTCACCTGATGTAAACGACCCTGGTTATCGTGCTATTTCCTTTGATCAATTAGTGGATGCATACAAGGATCAGGTTGAGGCGCTGATGGATGGAGGGGTAGATATTTTATTGGTTGAAACCATTTTTGATACGTTGAATGCAAAGGCGGCTCTTTTTGCAATTGATCTGGTTTTTGAAGAAAGGGGAGTTAAAATTCCGATAATGGTTTCCGGAACAATTACAGACCAAAGTGGAAGAACATTGACAGGTCAAACAACGGAGGCATTTTTAATTTCACTTTCACACATGCCATTGCTCAGTATTGGATTGAATTGTGCTTTAGGAGCAAGTTTGATGCGTCCATATTTGCAAATATTAAATGAAAAATCACCTTTTGCTGTGAGTGCACACCCTAACGCTGGATTGCCTAATGAATTTGGTAAATACGATGAATCACCTGAAATGATGGCGAAACAAATTAAGGAATTTTTAGATGAAGGGTTGATTAATATCATTGGTGGATGCTGCGGTACTACTCCTGATCACATTAAAGCCATTGCTGAGTTGGCGAAGAAGTATCAGCCAAGAAAAGTACATGGTTAACACTAATTCTATAGTGTCTTTAACTAATTATGATTAACTAAAATTTTAAATTATACATTTTAATTCTCTATGAATTCAAGTTTAAAACTTTCCGGCCTTGAGCCATTGATTGTTACTCCCGAAAGCAATTTTGTAAATGTAGGTGAACGAACAAATGTTACTGGTTCTTTGGCGTTTTTGCGCATGATTAAGGAAGGAGATTTTGAAGCTGCACTTGCTGTAGCAAGAGATCAAGTGGAAGGTGGTGCCCAAATCATTGATGTCAATATGGACGAAGGAATGATTGATGGAAAAGAAGCAATGGTTAGGTTTCTCAACCTAATAGCATCAGAACCCGATATTGCGCGAGTACCAATCATGATAGATAGTTCTAAATGGGAAATTATCGAAGCTGGACTGAAGTGCATTCAAGGAAAAGGAGTTGTGAATTCAATTTCTTTAAAGGAAGGTGAGGAAAATTTTATACGTCAAGCCAAGACAATTAAACGTTATGGTGCTGCCGTAATCGTTATGGCATTTGATGAAAACGGTCAAGCTGATTCATTCCAGCGCAGGGTTGAAATATGCAAAAGGTCTTATGATATTTTAGTGAATCAAGTGGCGTTCCCGAAGGAAGACATCATATTTGACCCAAATATTTTTCCGGTAGCTACAGGCATGGAGGAGCATAATAATAATGCTGTAGATTTTTTCAATGCAACCAAATGGATTCGAGAAAATCTTCCGGGTGCTCATGTTAGTGGAGGAGTGTCTAATGTGTCCTTTTCATTTAGAGGAAATAATAAAGTGCGCGAAGCTATGCATTCAGCATTTTTATATCATGCTATTTCGAATGGTATGGATATGGGAATAGTCAATCCTACTATGCTTGAAGTGTATTCAGATATTGATAAAGAACTTCTGGAATATGTTGAGGACGTTTTGCTAAATCGTCGATCCGATGCTACGGAAAGATTGTTGGAGTATGCAGAAACGGTAAAAGGCGATGGAAAGAAGAAGGAAATTGATTTGTCTTGGAGAAATGTGCCAGTTCAAGAGCGATTATCCTATGCACTTGTCAAAGGATTGGTAGAATTTATTGACGAGGATGTTGAAGAATGTCGCAAACTATTTGACCGACCAATCCAAGTAATTGAAGGACCTTTAATGGATGGAATGAACATTGTCGGTGATTTATTTGGAAGTGGTAAAATGTTTCTACCTCAGGTAGTAAAATCTGCACGAGTAATGAAAAAAGCGGTTGCATATCTATTGCCTTATATTGAGGAAGAGAAAGATGGTAAAAGTTCTTCTGCCGGCAAAATACTAATGGCAACGGTGAAAGGTGATGTTCATGATATTGGGAAAAATATTGTCGGGGTAGTTTTAGCATGCAATAATTATGAGGTCATTGATATTGGTGTGATGGTACCTGCTGAAAAAATCATTGAAACCGCAATAAAAGAAAATGTAGACGTTATTGGGTTGAGCGGATTAATTACTCCTTCTTTAGATGAAATGGTTCATGTGGCCAAAGAAATGGAACGTGCCGGATTGTCAATCCCATTATTGATTGGGGGAGCAACGACATCCAAAGTGCATACGGCTGTGAAAATCGACCAATATTACACAAAAGGTCAAACCGTTCATGTCCTAGATGCTTCTCGATCCGTTACTGTAGTTGAAAGTTTATTGGGACATAAAAAGGATGCATTCATTTCAGAATTAAAATCTGACTATACTCGGGTAAGGGAACATCACGAAAAACATCGAGGTGCAAAACAATTAATCTCTTTAGCGGAATCCCAAGCGAATCAATTGAAATTATCTTTTAATTCAGGCACAATTAGTACTCCGAATTTTATAGGAACAAGAGTATTTGAACAAATAGACTTGAATGGGTTGGTTGAATACATCGATTGGACTCCATTCTTTCAAACTTGGGAGCTTCATGGAAAATTTCCACAAATACTATCCGATGAGGTAGTAGGAAATGAAGCAACTCAATTGTTTCAAGATGCTAGAAATATGTTACAACAACTAATTCAAGAAAAATGGTTAGAAGCTCGTGCAGTTATTGGACTTTTCCCTGCAAATTCAGTTGGTGATGATATTGAAATATACGGAGATCTTGAACGTAAGGAAATAATTGGAATTCAGCGTACATTGAGACAACAAACTAAGAAAGCGGCGGGGCAACCTAATTTGGCATTAGCTGATTTTATTGCGCCAAAGGAAAGTGGGATGGTCGATTATTTAGGTGGTTTTGTAGTGACTTCAGGAATTGGTATAGATGCTCATATCAAGCGTTTTGAAGACAATCATGACGATTATAGTTCGATTATGCTAAAGGCACTTGCTGATCGTTTGGCGGAGGCATTAGCAGAATTTATGCATGCTCAAGTGCGTTGTAAATATTGGGGATATGCTGCCAACGAAGTATTGTCTAATGAAGATGTAATCGCTGAAAAATACCGTGGTATAAGACCTGCACCCGGTTATCCGGCTTGTCCAGATCATTTAGAAAAAATAGGTCTTTTTAATTTGTTAAATGCTACAGAAGTAACAGGGGTTTCATTAACAGAGAGTTTAGCTATGTTACCTACGGCATCGGTAAGTGGATGGTATTTTGCTCACCCAGACGCAAAATATTTTGGATTAGGAAAGATTACTCAAGAACAAATTGAAGATGTTGCTCGACGAAAAGGGGTTGATATTTCAGAAATTGAGAGGTGGTATTCAAGTATTTTACTTTGATTTTTAAGTTGTAAAAATCTCCATTAACTTTGTCTCAATGAAAAAGCAATTGGTTGAAACGATACGTTGGTATAATCAGAAAGGGTGGTCACCGGCCACATCTACAAATTATTCATATCGAGAGAATGATCAAATTTGGGTTACTCGATCGGGAATAGATAAAGCTCAGATTACAGAAATGGATTTTATTACCGTAAATGAACATGCTGAATCTATTGGTGATTTTATAGGGATTAAACCATCTGCAGAAACCCAAATTCATTGTGATTTATATTCGCTTCTACCCGATACAACCGTTATTTTACATAGTCATGGAAAATATCCGGTATTGGCATCTACACGATTGGAAGAGTATATAGAGTTTGAAGGGTATGAAATTCAAAAAGGGTTTCATGGGCAACAAACCCATGAAAATAGCCTTCAGGTTCCTATTTTTGACAATCATCAAGATATGGCACATTTTACGAAAGTTTTAACAAATCGAAAAGGAGAATTAGCCCATTCATGTTTTATCATTCGTAAACACGGAACCTATGCTTGGGGAAAGGATTTGTTTGAAGCAAAAAGACATTTAGAAACACTCGATTATCTCTGCGAGTGCTGGTGGGAAAATAATCGTTAACTAATTTAGTATCATGTCTAAGAAAAATAAAGAGCGTTTAAATGTGGTTTATTCTACTAACCCAAATTTTAATTACGAAGTGGAATCAGATGAAGAACAGGAAACACTTGCTCCTCAATTTCAAAAATTATATGTTTCCATTGATAAGAAACAACGAGCTGGAAAAGAGGTGACTTTAATAGAGGGATTTCTTGGTTCTGAAGACGATTTAAAAGACCTCGGTAAGATACTTAAAAATAAATGTGGTGTTGGTGGTACGGTGAAAGAAGGGGAAGTATTAATTCAAGGGAATTTCAGGGATAAAATAATAGAAATCCTAATAAAGGAGGGCTATCAAGTTAAAAGAAAAGGAGGCTAGTTAGATGAACTATAAAATGTTTTTGATTTTCCTTTTTTTACCATGGTCCATGTTTTTGGCGCAACCATGCATTGACTCAAATCTAATAAATCCAACAATTGAATGCATTGCCTTGCTTCAGCCTGTATGTGGTTGTGATGGTGTTACGTATGCTAATTCTTGTATCGCGATTAATCATTATGGAATTACCGAATTTTCTGACGGCCCATGTACCATTCAGGAACCTGACACATGTTTGAAAATACCAGCCGGAATAAATTTTGGCGCGTGCTCATCGGTTTTAGGTTGGTGCAGAATAGGGGATGAGTGTATTGAATTATCAGGTTGTTCTATGATTGGCTCAGACGGTATTGATTACACCAATTATTTTTATGGAAGTTCTTACGCTTGTAATTCCTTGTGCATGTCGGATACGGTCGTGTTTTTGAATTGTATTGATAGCACATTAATGAATATCGGTGTTCAAATTCCAGATATTTACGATCCTGTTTGCGGCTGTGATTCTGTTACCTATCAAAATTCTTCTCTCGCTATATATTATCATGGCATTTCAAATTACTATATGGGAGAATGTGTATCTGCTACCCTTTCGAATGGGGAGGTAGAACCGTTAACCGTGTTTCCTAATCCGGCAAATGATTACATAGCCATTAGTAA
>CAZTFG010000091.1:0-8953 GCA_964612725.1 uncultured Lishizhenia sp.
TTTATGACGGGCAGGTTCATTTTCATATTGAAGTTTAGTACTATTCAAAACGCCAATACCGTCGATAGAAACAGTTAAATTTTCTTTGCCCAATAATTTAGCTAATCGATCTAATTCCTCTTGAGGAACATCTGCTTTATCTACAAGTACAATTGCATTGTCGAGATCTCCTCCTTTTATCAAATTATTACTTGCTAAAAACTCTAGTTCACGTAAAAAAACAAAAGTTCTACATCCTGCAATATTGGTATTGAACTCGTTTATTTGATACATACTTGCATGCTGAGTACCAAGTACTGGAGAATTATAATCCACCATTACCGTAATACGATAATTTACATCAGGAATAGCAAGAAACTCAATTCCTTTATCTAAATCTTCCCAAGGAATATTTTCAGTTAATTCGAAATATTCCCTTTCTGCATTTTGTTCAATGGTTCCAACCGATTGAATTGCTTTCACAAATGGTAATGAACTTCCATCCATAATTGGAACCTCTGGCGCATCTAACTTAATAAGTGCATTATCCACTTGGCAACCCACTAAACTAGCCAAAATATGTTCAGTAGTATAAACACGACCTCCATTCTGTTCCAAGGTTGTTCCGCGATCTGTTGATATCACATTATCCACATCAGCCTTGATGATAGGTTCATTCGGTAAGTCAACCCGTTGAAATTTATAACCAAAATTCTCTGGTGCAGGATGGATTTCTACACACACTTTTTCGCCAGTATGCAAACCAATTCCTATAATCTTAATAACTTCCTTTAGCGTATGTTGTTTCTCAGACATGTGTGATGTTTAATCGTGAGTGATATCTTTTAATTTCTTTTCAATTTCCTGTATTTTCTTCAATACAAAAGGCAGTTTTCGGAATCCAAAATACGATTTTTTAAAATCTTCTAGCGGAATACCTGGTGACCCCATAAATGTATCGGCTTTTTTTATTGTTGACGGAATTCCAGATTGAGCAACAATTTTTGTGTCATTTGCAATATGAAGATGGCCGCTGATACCTGCTTGTCCACCAATCAATACGCGTTCTCCTATTTTTGCTGAACCCGCTATTCCTGCCTGAGCTGCCATTGCAGAATTTTTGCCAATATCTACATTGTGTGCTATTTGACATAAATTATCAATCTTAACTCCTTGACGCAGAAATGTAGAACCCATTGTAGCTCGATCGATCGTTACATTTGAACCAATTTCCACATCATCTTCTATAATGACATTTCCAATTTGAGGTACTTTTTTAAATTTTCCATTTTCATCAGGAGCAAATCCAAACCCGTCTGCTCCAATTACACTCCCAGCGTGAATGATACAATTTGAACCCACTTTGCAATCTGCATAAATTTTTACACCGGGATGAATGATCGTATTATCCCCGATTTGAACATTTTCGCCTAGGTATACATTCGGATAGATAACCACGTTATTACCCAAAATACAGTTGTCTGATAAATAGGCAAATGCACCAATAAATGGGTCCTTACCAATTATTGCTGAATCAGATATAAAAACCGGGGATTCTATTTTTGGTTGCTTTTTATTTAGTTGGCTATATAATTCGAGGAGTTGTGCAAAACAAGAATAGGCATCTGCCACTTTAATCAAAGTTAACGATTTCGGCAAAACTTTTGAAGGTGTAAAAGATTGATTTACAATACAAATAGTGGAGTTTGTTTGATAAATATATTCCTCATATTTAGGGTTTGCTAAAAAGGAAAGTGCTCCTTCAAATCCCTCTTCAATTTTTGCCAATTCAGAAACGGTAGCAGTAGAATCACCTTCAATTATACCATTTAATAAACCCGCAATTTGTTCGGCAGAAAATTTCATTATTCAAAGATAACTATTTGAAGAACTTTAGGAAACAATAATCTGATCAATTATTAACAGAAATATGGTCAGCGCTGTTAACAATCCTAACTATTTTAACACCTCCTTAATCAATTGATTTAGGGTAAAGAACAAATTCTTTCCATTGATAAATGATTTGAATGGTGTCTTTTTTATAAATTGTTTTTATCAATACCTGATCAGAATTTGGCTTGGAGTGATTATAGCGCAAATATCCAGAATTTGATAGCGTGGAAGAATAGTGCGACTGATCCAATTTGAATTGTGAAAGTTTCTTTTGGAGAAATGTAGCTTCATCAAAATTAATAAGTGAATTTTGATCAGAGGGTACATGGATGATTTTATAAAAAACATCTGAATTCAACTTTTTTAGTTGACTCTTTGTATGATGTATCACCGCCACATATGAATCAGGCCAAAAAGAAACGTAAAAAGAAGGTGTTTTAGATTTTACTCCTTCTTTTATTTTAAAAAAATACGTTTTTTCTATTGAATCTTTGCTGCTTAGGCTGAAATCTACTTCATAATTAGAAAAGAAAGATTCCATTGAATCAATCTTGAAAGTTGGATTTTCTGAAACAATAATTTTTCTCAAAATAGTGTCTTTAACCTTATTTTCAGGAAGCCAAGAACATCCACGATTTTGAAAAAAGAAGAAAACTAAGATTAATCCCATTCCAAAACCTATTAAGTAATAGACCAATCTCTTTAAAAATGTGTATTGCATCATACTACAAATCTAACTAAGAGTTTTTAATTGGTGATAGATTGCATAAAAAAAGCATGACCGAAGCCATGCCCTTTGCTGCATATTAGTAGGTAGTATCTTATTGTTTTACTAATTGAATTTCGCAATTTAAGTTAATATCATCGGCTAGAACAATATTTCCAGCTTCTGTTACCGCACTCCACGTTAATCCAAAATCGCTTCTTTTAATTTTACCAGTTAAAGACATTCCTGCTTTGGTCTGACCATATGGGTCAACTGCAATACCTGCAAAGTCCATTGCCAGCACAACAGGTTTATTAACTCCTTTTATATTCATTATTCCCGATAATTCAAATTCAGAATCCGATTTTCTAGCAATTGATTCGGAATGAAAAGTTAACTTTGGATGAGCAGCAGCATCAAAAAAATCAGCGGATTTTAAATGTCCATCTCTGTCTGCTACACCTGTATTTATTGAATCTATAGAAGCTTCAAAATTAAATTTAGCCGTAGTAAAATCGTCATTTAACACAACTGCATCCGCATTAAAATCACCAAAATTCCCTACTACATTTGAAATCATCATGTGGCGCACTTTAAAACCAATTTCACTGTGCATGTTGTCAATTTTCCAATTTGTTTCCATATTTTATTAATTTTATGATGCAAATGTCTTTAGATTAATCAGATAAAATAATGACATAGGTTAAGAAATTAAACATATCCAAAAAATGAGAATTTTCCTTTTTATTTTAGTTGTTCTACAAATTAATGTTGTAATCGGTCAAATAGAAATAATTAGTAAACCAAAGAAAGATTCTCTTTTCAGAAACAGGGCTTATGGTTTCTTAAATATTACAGAAGTTAATCGTACACTAAGCCCAAATAACGATTTTCTTCCAGGTGAATTAGGAGAGCGAGCGAATGAAAGTGCTTTACGCACGTATTCTTTTGGTTTGGGATTAAAAGGACACTTAACCAAATTTCTTATTTGGGACGGCGGTATAAGTTATCTTCAGAATGGAGAACAATATTCATACAGCCCAATAACTAACGACACAAGTTTTAGCTATCAGTCCTATTATAAATATATAGCGATGCCATTACGTTTGAATTTCTCTGTGGGAAAAGTAATCCAATTTTATGGTGGAATTGGTATTCTACCTCAACTTTTTTTAGGATATAGACAAAATCAACAATGGGAGACCACACTTGGCAGCAAAGGTTCTCAGGTAATAAGAACTAAGAATGATTTTAACTCATTTGTTACCAGTGCGTTAATAAACTTAGGTTTAAGTGTTAATACAACTAAAGGGTATGGTTTTTTTATTTCCCCAGAATATCGATATCAACTACAAAATGGATATGGAAAATTATCCTCATATACCCACAAAAGCTTTGGACTTGGTATTTCTTTTGGGGTAAGTATGGAGCTTTAGTTACTCCTTAACTTCTTTATAACCAGGGAATTTCTTGCGATCGTAAATAAACTTTGATTCTTCTACAACAGGATTGGAAGTGAATTTTGTAACAGAATAGGTCATAACTGTACCGTCTTTTGATGTCATAATAGCTTTAGATAAATCATTTGAAGATTTTGCAATGTACAAAACGATTGATTTATAGGTAGCTTTGGTACTTTTCGGAGCTAGTGAAATCACATGTACTGTTTTACCATTCAAGGTGGTTTCTTTGGTATAAGTATTTGTAAAACCTGTCTCCCACAAGGTCATTAGCTTTTTGGGATTCATGTTTTCATCATCATTCGAACTAGCATCAGAAATATAAACTGTTTTACCATCCTTGACTACTGTCCACGTTTTAACACCATTAGAAATAATAGTATTACCCCCATAGGAAGCATAGAATTTTTGTCCCTTCACCCAACCTTTACCTGTTTGATTTTGATTCAATCCTGACTTGGAATTTTTTACATTCGCACTAAATTCCACATAAAAAGACTTTAAATCTTTAATTTTTTTTGAGACGGAATTTAGAATTGTTTGAGATTTAGATTGAGCAACACCCTGATAAGTAACAAAGGAAAAAAGCAACAGAACAAATAAACTTCTCATACAATTATAATTTCGGGGCAAATATCTAAAATTATGCCAGATTAAAAAAAGACTTCCCCATATTTCTCATTGATTTTATTAACATGGCTTGATCCAAGATAAATTATTTTTATTTTTAACTAAACCTTTTTCAAAAAAAGGTGTTAAATATGAAACGATTTCATGAGCGAAAATTCTGAATTTATAAATCCTATAGACCCGGATAAAATCACGGATAAACCTGGTTTAATTGAATTTCCACACAGTGTGGGAGGAGCAATGATTAAGCCAGAAGACCAAGGTAAATTAAAGGGTAGGGCAGTTGCTGCTATGGAATTCCAAACAGATATGCAGCTAAATCAGATTTATGAACAGATGCAATTGCTTGCTAACCAGGTTAAAACATTAAATGATAGAAAGCTGATATCTCAATTTATTTATACTGCAGAAATACGATTTGAGCCATTCATTAATCATATTTACCATTTGTATACGCGTGAAGATACTTCATTTCTACTTTCTTTAGTTGGTCCAAATGATTGGGGAAGAACCAAACAAAAGTTATCATTTGTAGCTACGGTAAAGTTATTAGCAGACCACACATGGGATATTCTTGAAAAAAATCCTGACTTTTCTTTCTAATTGGATTTTGCCGATTTTTCATTAAAATCATTTAAAACCTCTTCGTACAAAGCGGCCATTTCTTTATCTGATTTGGCAAATGAGTCAAAGCTTTGGTTGAATTGTTCTAAGGTTACATTTTTGCTTTTCAATAATGAATCCCGGGAAATAAAAAGTGCCTCTCTATAATTTTCGTAAGAAAAAAAAGTGTTTTGCAAATGTGACTCGATCAGTATTAACTCTTCAAAAATACCGAGTGTTTCTTCCTTCGATAAAGCAGAATTCTTTTTTACTGTTGAGGATTCTGTTGATTCACAAGAATAAAGTATGAAAAGGAAAGTAATGAGTACTAATTTCATATTCTATCAAATACTAATCTTGATCCCATTTGATGGTCAATAATTTTATTTTTGGTATAAACGAGATTTCCGTTAACAAACGTACTATCAATTTCATTCGAAAAAACAGTTCCTTCAAAAGGAGACCAACTACATAATGACAAAATTGAATCTTTTGAAACCAATGTTATTTTTAAAGGATTTACCAACACTAAATCAGCATAATATCCTTCTCTTATATATCCTCTATCTTTAATTTGAAATAACTCGGCAGGAGCATGACACATTTTTTCTACCACTTTTTCCAACGTGATTTTACCTTCTTTTACTTTTTCAAACATAGCAAGTAATGCATATTGAACCAATGGCCCACCAGAAGGAGCGTTCAAATAGGCTTGTGATTTTTCTTCCAGTGTATGTGGAGCATGATCAGTGGCTATGACATCAATTACGTTGTTATTCACTGCTCTCATGATCGCGTCTCGATCCGTTGCTTTTTTTACCGCTGGATTCCATTTAATAAAATTGCCTAATCTGTCATAATCTTCATCAGAAAACCAAAGGTGATGGATACATGCTTCAGCTGTGATTCGTTTTTCCTTAAGTGGAATTTGATTTGAAAATAATTCAAGTTCTTTTTCAGTGCTTATATGTAAAATATGTAGTCTAGCATTATATTTTCTAGCCAAAGAAACGGCATACGATGAAGACTTGTAACATGCTTCCTCATTTCGAATCAATGGATGAAATTTAGGTGGTAGATTTTCACCAAATTCTTCCACATATCTCTTTACATTTTGTTTAATCATCGGATCATCTTCGCAATGCGTCGTAATGATAGTTGGGGAATGTTCGAAAACTGCTTCTAAAGCCTTAGGGTCATCAACCAACATATCTCCGGTTGAAGAACCCATAAATATTTTTACACCACAAATCTCTAATGGATTTATACGTTTAATTTCCTCAATATTTGAATTTGTTGTTCCTAAATAAAAGGAATAATTTGCTAGTGAAGTTTTTTCGGCAATTGCGTATTTTTCCTCTAGTTTTTCAATCGTTACGGCACTTGGAACCGTATTTGGCATTTCCATGAATGAAGTAATTCCACCTGCTACAGCAGCCCGTGATTCGGTATAAATAGTTGCTTTATGGGTCAACCCAGGCTCTCTGAAGTGAACTTGATCATCAATACAACCGGGAAGTAGAAATTTTCCTTCTGCATGAATTTCTTCAATATCACCCGAATACTCTATAGAACTTGCAATTTTTTCTATTCGTCCATTTAAGATAAGCACATCCGAAATGAATTGTTTGCCTTCATTAACCAGAGTGGCTTGTTTAATTAGGTAATTTGACATCACTTAAAATTTATTTTTCGCATTTTCCAAACTCCAAAAAAAGCTTCTTTGAATATTCCACTTGACATTTTGGATTCTCCATACAATCTATCTATAAAGGTGATAGGAACTTCAGCTATTTTATATCCCAGCCTTAGAGTTGCATATTTCATGCAAATTTGAAATGCATATCCCTTAAAAGTTACTTTTTCAAAATTTATTGCTTCGAGAACTTCTCTGCGATAACACTTAAAACCTGCTGTCGTATCTCGAATTGAAATCCAAAGTATCAATCGTACATAAACACTAGCAAAATAAGACATTAGGATTCTATCGACGGGCCAATTCTTTACTTTTCCACCCGAAACGTATCTGGAACCTATGCTCAGGTCAGCACCGTTTTTACAAGCTTCATACAATCGAATTAAATCTGTAGGATCATGTGAGAAATCGCAATCCATTTCAAAAACAAATTGGTAATTTCGTTTTAAGGACCAATTAAATCCGTGAATGTATGCCGTTCCAAGTCCTAATTTTCCTGCACGAGTCTCTAAAAAAATTTTACCTGGAAATAATTTCTGCTGCTCAATAATCGCTTCGGCTGTTCCGTCAGGAGAATTGTCATCTATAAATAAAATGTGAAATTCTTTGGGTAAATCCATTAATGCCTTGACCATTTTATCAATGTTTTCAAGTTCATTATACGTTGGAATAATTACAATGGAATCTGACACGTTTTCTTAATTCAAACGAAATTAATCAATATTAAAATATAACTATGTACTTTTAATAAAATTGTAATTAAAAATGAAAAAAGTAATAGAACCTTCCTTACATAAAATAAGATGGAAATTATTTTTACTTGGTTTATTGAAAATTCCCTTATTACATTTTGTTCGCCCAAAACTTATATTCATTAATTCAACAGAAGTTCAGGTACAGATTAAATTACGACGCAGAACAAAAAACCATTTAAACTCAATGTATTTTGGAGCGTTAACAGTGGGTGCTGACGTAGCCGCTGGTATACATGCTTTTTATTTCGCTGAAAAGCTGTCAAAAAGAATTTCATTTTCCTTTAAGTCCATGCATGCGGAATTTATAAAACGAGCAGAAACGACTGTAGATTTTTACTGTGAACAAGGAGGGAAAATTGAAAACGCCCTAATAGAAAGTGCAGCAGACAACACGCGAAAAAATATAATGGTTGATGTTACTGCTATTAATTCAAATAAGGAAAAGGTCGCTATTTTTAAAATGGAATTATCGTTAAAGGTAATTTAATTCGATTTTTTTAACCTCGAAAACTCCAATTCTATGATTATATTTGTACAAATAATTTTATCCTATGAATAGTTGGTTTACAGTAAAAGTAAAATATACAAGACAATTAGAAAACGGAACGTTTAAACGTGTTTCAGAACCATATTTACTCGCTGCTATGTCATTTACAGACGCTGAGGCAAGAATTTATGAAGAATTAGGTTCAAGAATCCGTGGCGAGTTTAATGTTGTTGGAATTTCAAGAACTGAGTTACATGATATTTTCGTTTATGACGATGCTGATACATGGTATAAATGTAAAATCACCTACGATAAAGTAGATGAAGATGGTGAAAAAAGTAAAAAAATCGCACAACAATTTTTAGTTTCTGCTCATTCTGTTAAAGATGCATTTGAACGAATACAAGAAAGTATGGGTGCGTATATGGTTGACTTTGAGATACCTGCAATAACTGTGTCACCAATCGTTGAAATCTTCCCATTTAATGATGAAACGGAGGCGGCACCTGAATCACGTATTTTATCAAAAGTAGAAGAAGTAGAAGATATTCCATCTAATGGAAATTTCTATTCTGCTCCAGGAAGTGATGAGGACGATGAAACTGAAAGTGAAATTATTGATGAGCACGATTCTTCGGAAGCAGAATAATGAGTAGTTTTTTTCAAGATTTACGCAATGACCATCGAGATTTTGATCGTGGTAATATACTAGATTATTTTCCTGAAAGTCCTTTGCTCTTATTT
>CAZTFG010000092.1:0-1193 GCA_964612725.1 uncultured Lishizhenia sp.
GATAATAAAAAAACCAGCTCATTAAAGCTGGTTTTTAATGGTGACCCCAAAGGCCGAAAAATCTAACTTTTATAACGATTTAAAGGGGGTTATGGATTGGAAAGATCCAGTTATTGATATTGAAAATAATTATGATTATCGTATACCATCAAAAAGAAAAAAAACCTAAAATAAGCTTCTTAGCCTCAAAAAATAGTAATCTTTCAGATTTCTTTGTGGAAATATGGCACATTTTATGAATAGCTCCCACTCTATAAAAATTAATGTTTTACCAACATGTTGAAAAACCAAGATACATGAAATTGATACAATTCAATGTAGTAATTTGTTTAATCCTTTTAAACAGTTGCGCTAATAAAATTGATAAGAAAGAGAAGATGAATAATTCCTCAAAAAAGGATACCGAATTTCAGTCTAGTTATGGATTTGTAGTTCAAAATGAAAAGGAATTACTTTTTTATGCAATTGATAAAAAAATCATGAATAAATACATCAAACAGCAGGTGTCATCAGAACAAATGATAATGGATATTAAATCTACTGATTGGGTAACCGATTTTGGAGGATGTAGATTTGAGAAATTTGCTTTTTTAAATTGGTTTGTTATTTATTACAACAAGGAAATTACGATTGACTATTGCAAAGAACAATTAAAAAGCAAAATTATACCTGTATTTCTTGTTGAACTACCTTACGATTCAGAGTTAAAGTATTCCAATTTAAATCCATGTGAAGGAGAAGTACTTCAGTTGCCTTTTCAAACCAGTTCAAGACCCTCATTAAACGTGGTATTCATTGAACCGTTGAATGCTGAATACGCCAATCAATTTTTAAATTTCAAGAATACAGTAGATCGAAGCAAATATTTGGATTACATAAAATTTAATTGCCATTGATTCATAAATTTACAAGTTGTAAACCCAGTACTAATGCACACGAAAAGACTCTTAATTTTCTTTATCATTTTGAATAATTCATTTCTTGAAGTGGATGCCCAAAAGCTAGAAAATGGAACGTATCAATTGGTTGAAATGGATAATTGCGCTCGAAAACTAGATTTATCAGACAAAAAAGAACAGCTAATGGTAGAAATTAAAAACTATTCCAGTTGCAGAAAGCTATTCACAAAATTTGATGGCAGACTACTTTTTAGTTTACAATCCAAAAGCCATATTGATCGAACTAAATTCAAC
>CAZTFG010000092.1:1203-8691 GCA_964612725.1 uncultured Lishizhenia sp.
ATGATAATATCCAACTCCATTGGCCGGATGTTTTGCAGGATGCCTATGAATTAGATATAATTCATGTACAATTGACGCCTTGGTTATGGGAAAGTTGTAATTCTAGTGGAACTATTGATTTTTTGAATGCAGAAACGATTCGATTCACGATGTCAGAAATAAATCACTCACAAAAAAAAGTTTGTTATCAGTTAACATTGAAAAAACACAATAAATCATCACTAAAACATTAGGGTATACAATGAAGAATGATTTCACATGAAAAACTAAATCAGAAAAAGATTGGACACACCATATATTTTGAATCAAAAAATTGTATTTTCAATAAGGGAAAGTAAATACCCTCGGAAAAGTTAGTTTATTTGAGGCATCTTTCTCACAAGGGAATAATCTTTGTTGTATAAAAATCAAGAAGGCGTTTTGCTTTACCTTAAAATCAAAAATATGATTAGAAAAACGATAATCTTCATTGCAATTCTTATTTGCTCCTTAAATTTAAATGGACAATATCTTTTGAATACTGATTTTTACGAATCAGATGAGCTAGACATTCAACCAAAATTAATAGTAAACGATAGTGTGGTTGATGTAAACAAGTTTGTTTTTCACAATTTACGATGGATCGATGGGATGAATGAAGGTGAAAGTGTATTTTTGTCATGTATTGTTGACACAAATGGTCATGTCGGTACAATTGAGCTACTAAAAATACCTGAAATGTGTGATTTATGCACGATTGAAACGGTCAGGGTTGTTTCTTCGTTGCCCCAATTTATTCCGGGCTACAAAAATGGAAGAAAGGTAAATGCTAAAATTTTTGTTTATGTGAGATTTGAAATTGAAAGAGAATGAATTCTCTTTTCACTAAATATTATAACCTAGAACTTTTTGATAAAAGAGATAGTTTATATGCTGAACTAAAAAAGTTAAATTACAAAAACCTCAAACAGCTAGAAGAAATTATTTTGTAAGCCAACCCCTATAATTACGCATCGGATAAGCAACGATTCAGTAAAATAAAATAAATTGAATGAAAACAATAAATTATGGATATTTAATAACAATAATTTTGTCTTTTCTTATTAGCGACATGGTTATTTTTACAGGTTATGGGTTTACCATGTTTTCTTTCTACTTATTACTTTTTCAGCTTTTGGTAGTGTATTCAATTTTGTTTTTTTATTTTAAAATTGTTGAGTATTCTACTGACGGAATTTTAATTAAAATGCCTTTTCGGGGATACAAGAAGACTATTGATAAAAGGAATATTAGATGTTTTTTATTTCGTTATGATGACAACGCCGGACATTCAGATATTGATTTATACGTTCAATTAAAGTCAGCAGAAGATAACTCTTCTTCTAGAAGTTCCGAGAAAAAAGAAGTGATTAAACAATATGTATCACGAAAAGATGTACTCATTTTGTCAGATTGGTTCAAAGAAAATGGCTATGATGTTAATTTTCGTGGTGACTTTGATATGATTGATTTTAAAAAATCTCGAAAACCAGGTCTCCAAACTATTATTTTCTTGGTATTAGTTGTTCTACTTATTTTATATAAAATATGTTCTTGATTTAAAGAATTTGATTAAATACTTGAATGAAAATTAGGGGTTTACCTCTAAAAAAAGTTCGTTATTATACTTAAATTTGAAGAAATATGAATAACTATATCAAAATCAAAATAGCAAAAAAATACGTAGTATTCATTTTATTCTTTTGTACTGTCCATTATTTCAATGCTAAAGGAGATGATTCGTTGAAATTCTATATTATCCCTATGAACTATGAAGGACATGAATTCAAATTTAAAGTTCCAAAAACAATTGACAGTATAGATTCATTAATATGCGAAGTTTATAAAAAGAACAAAAGTGAAAAAAGAACTTATTACTACTTAGTAAGGCAATTTTCAAAAAAAGACATCCGAGTATACCTCTTTTATATGAAAGACGAAAACAATGAACATATTTGTATTGATAATCATTTGATATTGATTAAAATAATTAAGTTAACTGAAGAAATCGAAATTGAAGGTTTTCCAAAAAATTTGAAAATTAGTCTAACCATTCCAATTGCATTTAATAATTCATAATAACTTTTAAAAATATAATGCTGTCATGTTTTGGCGTAACCTGATTTTTAAAAAACACATGCTTATCCTTCTTAGTTCAATTGTGCTATATGGTTGTGAACAAAAACATGAGTTAATCATCATTTACGAGAATAGCTCTGACTTTACCATGAAACTCCAAGTTTCCGTGAATGGTGAAATTCTAGATACCATTCAGATTGACAAGTTTTCTACTCAAAAAATTCAGAAAAGCATCAGAAAATCTTACAAACTGAATGAAGAATCAACAGTTGATTTTAAAGAATTAAACTCAGAAATTTCATTTTCAAAAAAAATGTATTCAAATAATGAATTCAAATGCTTCGTTGTTATCGGTCAAAATGGTTCAAGAGCTATTACATTCGATACGATTTCTAAAAAAGATATTCCTCCTATTATTTGATTTTAAACCCGAAAACACCTATCAATGAAGGGTTTACCCTTAAAAGAAATGTCAATTTTTCCGGTTACATTTGTATAAGTAGGGCAACCTAGGTACGATAATCCACAAATACATTGATAAGGTTAATGAAAAAAGCATATTACTATTTGTTTTACAAACTGTACAAATGGATTGGTGAAGATAATTGGTGGACTGAATGGAAAGCATCGTTATCAATATCTGTATTGGTTTTTTATTCTGTCTTCTCATTGTTGGTTTATTACACAATATTTATTGACAGATATTTTCAATTAGGTGATAACAAGTTGGTTGTCTTTTTCTTTATTTTAAGTATTCCAGTACCAAACTACTTCATTTTCAATCATAGCGATCAGTGGAAGGATATCGTAAATGAGTTTGATAAACTACCAAAACGAAAGAATAAAATAGGTGGTTGGATAGTTTTTGGAGTCGTGCTGTTGATAATAGCAAATCTGTTCTTTGCCTTTTATCAGATGAGTTTGATTGATTGGACGAGCTATCGATAACTTAAAATGCCCAAGATTTGAAGATTAAGTATTTAAATGGCTTTTCATTAAGCCCTCAAAAAAGACCCGTTTTAATACTTATATTTGTAAAAATATGACTCATTTTAGGCTATCCACCAGATCTCAACTATCTGCATATCGGTATGCTTATGGTGATAAAAATGAGTCAGGTTATTCTGATTTGAACTTAATTGGCACTATGATAACCTCAAAAATACAGATAGAAGCACTCGAAAATTGTAGTAATTTTTACAATTCTGAAACAAAAAGAGAAAAATTAGGGCCCTATTATTCATTGAAACCGAATTGTTTATGGCCTGATATTGTAAAAGAAGTGAAAGAAATCAATAATAATGGAAATGTTCCATATTTTTATGATTCATATAGTCCAACTGATAATGATACTAAAATTAAATATGATAATTTGAACCCAAATTATTACAATAATCTCATTCCTGTTGTCGGCCCAATAAAAAAAATAAAGTATAAGCAAGGTGAGTAATAGAAGTATAATGAAAAGGTTTTTAGTTCTGTTACTTTTTGTAATAATTTGTGGCTCTTGTAATGAAAATTTAGAAATTAATTTGAACGATATACAATCAATAACGATTACCGATTATTCTGTTTTACGTGAAGTGGATTCAATCGCTACTGATGAAAAAATTAAATCCATAATTCTTGATTCAAAATCAAAAGAAGTAAAACAGATTTATTCTTGGTTAGTAGAGCACCAAGACTCATGGGAATTGACTGAGGCAGACTTTGTTCACGGGTATTGCTGGGAAATTGATGGATACAAATTCAACCTGTTAGATGGACAATTAATTGCACAAAAAGAGAAAATGCAATACATTATACGAATTGATAGAGAAGACAGTACTTTTGTTTTTATTTCTAAATTATTTGCAAAATAATATTATATCCCGCCTTTTGGCTTCCCACTGCAAATGAACAAATCAAAAGTTGAATTTGCAAAAAACCTTTTATCAATGGGGTTTATGTCTTTTTTGAATAATAAAATTGGACTAAAAAGATTTGAATGGCAAAAATTTCATTACAGTTTAAATAGCTTGGAATCGAATTACCTTAATCATATTGGTGCAATTTGGATGGGAGTGTATTAACATGTTGATAGTTATAGCTTGTCCATCCATTCCCTTATAGTCAAGAAAATTTCCCAAAATAGGCTTTTGCCCTTGAACTCTTTTGATTATTGCTTTTGTAATCCTTTTTTCTCCATTCCAAAAACCAATAAAACATCTAAAAAAAAGCTTGGTTTTTTGCGTACATTTGTTACTGTTTATATTATTGCTAAATTAAATAATCAGCTATAAATCAATATGATTCAAAACTTCAAATTACTTTTTTCATTTGTTTTTATTCAGTTTTATTTAACGGTAGCTAACGCTTTATTTGCTCAAGAGATTTTGGTTTCTAACTCGTTAAATCCAACTTTACAGAAGTCTACGATTGAAATTATTGATTCCATTCAATTGCGTCTGCGTCCATTGGATTGCAGAAAACCCAGTACTGATATAATGGTCAGTACTTTTGGAGAGATATTAGCAATACAGTATAACCATAAAGATTTAACTAAGCTAATGCGAATTGTGAAATCCTTACCAAAATGCAGCGAGGATATAACCGATGAAAGTCGACCTTATTTTTCAATCCAAATATTTTATTCTAATGGGCAATACGAGTGGATTACGTTCTTCACCTCAAATGGTTGTGACCAAAGTAATCAGCGTGGTTATTTCAACTATTCACCACGTTTGTGGAGGCACATTATCAAGATGATTAAAGAAAAATGGGCAAAAAACGAAATAAAATGGGCTCTGAAAAATAGGTAATGAGTTAGTGAATACCGTCAGCCAAAAAATGAAGAATTAAAAGATAAAGTTATTAACAATCATAATTAAACCCAGAAAGTGAATATTTAAAAGGTTTTCATAGTCTTTATTAACTTCTTCCCCCTCAGTTATTTCAAGGTGTTTTGTAGGGTTTGTAAGTGTTAAGCTAAAGATTGAAAATAAACAGTACAATGAAACGAAAAATCAGAAATTAGAATAATTTAAAGCATGAATAAAGCAGGATTATTAAGTTCTTTAGACAGCAAAACATGCAAATAGCAAAAGCGTTTTCGAAGTTTAAAGAAGCAAGGCCTTTGATATTAAAAATAAGTAGATAACATCTTATTGTTATGTAAATTTTTCATCAATTTTAATGTTATTTAAAAAACCATAAAAACCCCTATAAAAATGGGTGTTTACCCTCAAAAAAAAGCCCGTTTTTATACCTATATTTGTAGAAATATGACGCATTTTAGGCAATCCATTAGATCTCAACTATCTGCATATCAGTATTCTTACGGTCATAAAACGGCGTCAGGGGTCTGCTTGCAGAATGTGACCGACTATTCTCCCTTTGGCGTACCCCTTGATGGGCGTACGATGCAGGGTGATGCGTATAGGTATGGGTTTGGTTCTCACGAAAAGATAGACGAAGTTTCAGGCTCAGGCAACACGGTAGATATGGGCGATAGGTGGCTTGATGTGAGATTAGGAAGAACGCCTAAAATGGATAAACACGCTTCAAAATATCCAGCTATTACCCCTTATGCTTATGCTGTTAACAACCCACTTTATTATATCGACCCTGACGGAAAAGATATTATTCCTTATGGAAATGGTTATGATATACAAAGTTACATAACCCAGTTACAAGCAGCCACATCACTCGAAACAAGATACAATATTGAAACTGGAAGAATTGACGTATTTGGAGAGCCTGTTACAGAGGCAGACAAAAAACTGCTTGAGGCAAGTACTAACAAGAATGTTAATGTAAACATATTTCTTACTAAAACACCGTTTATTGAATCAAGAAATGGGCAAAAGGTAATTTTGTTGGGTGGTTCTTTTGAAGGTAGTGAAGTAGATGACAACGGAATAGTAAATACTGTTCAATGGATTAATCCAGAGCATATGAGCCTAATTTCTAAAGGTGGACTTGCACCCGAGGGAGCTAGTGTATTGCACGAAACTTTAGAATCGTATATTGGGGCAATTGATAATCCTGGTTTTACACCAACAGTCAGACTTAATCCCGATGGTGCATCAAGCCCCGAATACAACAATGCACATAATAAATCCAACGAATTGAATATGCTTTCAGTAGAGGCGTTTGCCGAAAAAGTTGGTACTGGTATAGATTTTGGATTTGAATCAGTACAGGCGGAAAAGTCCATCGGGATTAAAATGGATTTAGGAGGGGCTGTTTCTAATAGAAATCAACTTAAAAATAAAACTCAAGAACTACAAGAAGCTATAAAAACAGCAATAAAGATAGTAGAGAAGCTCTAAATTCATAAAAGTAGGTGCTGGTAAATCAATATATCAATAAATGGAGGTCAAAAAAAATAGTATTGTAATTCTTTTTGTTTTGAGTTGGTTTTTTCTCCATTCACAAAACGAAAGTTGTAACAAATGTTTGTATAAGCTATGTGAAATTGATTCTACTTCTTTTGATTATTATTATTACCTAAAATTTAAGAAATCAAAAGAGGATTTTCATCTTTTGATTTTGAAAGAAAAAGAAAAAGAAATAAGTGAAAATTTTTGTTATTTACAAAAAGGACGGAAATACTGTTTAAGTTTGGATTATCTTAATATAATTAAAATGAAAAATGACGGTCAGGAATACGAACTTTATATTTTTCAAATTGCTGTCAAATTTGGCAAAAACAAAATAGGGGGTTCTAATACCCCAGTTTATACAACCGATTTGCTATATGGGTTAAAAATAAATTGTGATAACCATTTTTGAAACCCTCACGAGAAACACGTATTTTATTTGCAACAGAGATAGTAAAGGGTGTTTTTTGGTTAATCACAAAAGCTGTTTAAACTTTTATGGAGAGTTGTAAAGCTGTTCCGAAAATCAAAAAAGCTTTAAATTATTTTTACAGTCTATTAAGCCACCTAAAACCACTAAAAATTGCCATGTGACTGGGCCTAAGGCCAGCTCCTTACAGATTATACAAGGATAATATACTATAAATTTCCTCTTAATTAGGCCTCCAACAAAATTGAAGTAACCCCATGGCTTTTTCTCAAGTATGTTTTGAGAAAAAGTTATGGCAACAAAGGTTCAAATTTCAAAAAAGAGTAAAGTCCTCTCTGAGGAACAATTTTTCGGTTTGTTGAATGATATGATTCAAGAAACCGAAAATGGCATTAGAACAAAGAAAAACGGGCAAAGAATTGGTTCTGGATCGGTACGCATGTACCGATGCTTGGAGCGCTCGCTGAAAGAATTCGCAGCGCACAGTTCTTTTCGGTTTAAAATCTACATCGATCAAAATCTTTCTTACCGAGAAAAAATAGTAGCCAAGAAATACTATGCAAAGTTCTATATGGGTTACACCAAATTTCTCTACAA
>CAZTFG010000093.1:0-8632 GCA_964612725.1 uncultured Lishizhenia sp.
GCTCATTTCCTTCTTTTTTTCTTCCCGAGTATAAAAACTCTTTTCTTTTTCGGTTGTTCCCAATACGAGTTGTTATTTTTACCGAATGAAAGGGTTCGACAAACAAACCATATATGATTTAGAATTTGATGAAATTCGAAAATGGCTGATGAATTTGGCTGTGGGACCTACCGCTAAAAATAGATTGGAGGTACTCAGTCCTACCAATAATTTCAATGAAATTGAACTTGATTTACTTCGAGTGAATGAATTTAAAAAAATCAGAACGGAAGGTGAATCTTTTCCCCCTCTTGATTTTGAAGAACTTCTTGCCGAAATAAAACTCTTACCTATTCGCAATGCCGTACTTCAACAAGAAGGTTTTGTGCGTATTTACCGAGCTTCGGATTTGGTAAATTATATCTTGGTTTTCTTTGATAAACGCTCGCAAGATTATCCAACTTTGTACAAGCTGCTGCATGAAGTTTATTTTACTCGAGACCTCATTGAATCCATTGAAAAAGTATTTGATCGCAGGGGCAATATCCGAGACGATGCTTCGGCTGAGCTGGCATTAATCCGTCAGAAAATTGTCAAAACCCGCAATCAAATCAATAAAAATTTTGAACGTGAATTACGGAAATACCTCAAAGAAGGGTTTTTGGGTGAAACCAAGGAAGCATTTGTAAATGAACGCCGCGTTTTGACTGTCCAGTCTACCTACAAGCGCAAAATTAGTGGCTCTGTGGTTGGTGCTTCAAAAACGGGAAGCTTAACATTTATTGAACCCACTGCCAACATTCCGCTAAACAACGAATTGGAATTATTGCTCGATGATGAACGCACCGAAATTGTGCGTATTCTTCAGGAATTAACCGCTGAAATTGCTCATCACTTGCCGCTCATTGAAGGTTATCAGCGACTGTTGGTTGAATTGGACTTTATAAATGCTAAAACCAAATTGGCATTGGATCTCAATGCAAACCTACCGGGCATTAATCGCTCAACCCGCATTGAGTTAATTGATGCGTTTCATCCTATATTATGGAAGAACAATAAATCAAACGGAAAAACAACGCTTTCTCAAACCTTGACCCTGGACACGAGTAGCCGCATGTTGGTAATTTCAGGCCCCAATGCCGGAGGGAAATCTATCACCCTTAAAACCATAGGATTGCTCCAAATTATGCTGCAAGCAGGCTTATTGATTCCGGTTAATGAAAATAGTAAACTGTGTTTTTTTCAACAAGTTTTAACGGATATCGGTGATAATCAATCTATAGAAAATGAGCTAAGTACCTATTCGTATCGCCTGAAGCGGATGAAGTACTTTTTGACGGTTGCTAATAAACGCACGCTCCTGTTGTTGGATGAATTTGGCACGGGTTCTGATCCCGAATTAGGAGGGGCCTTGGCGGAAGTCTTTTTTGAGGAACTCTACCAAAAAAAATCCTTTGCTGTGATTACAACCCACTATGCATCAATCAAACTTCGGGCAGATCGGCTTACCAATGCGGTCAATGGGTGCATGCTTTTCAATACAGATACCTTGGCACCACTGTATCAATTTTCGATGGGTCAACCGGGTAGTTCGTTTACTTTTGAAGTGGCTCAAATGAATGGAATACCGATTGATTTAATTGAAAAAGCGAAAGGTAAATTAGATGGCGAACGCATTAATATGGATAGATTATTGGGTGAATTGAACCATGAAAAAATGAATTTGCAGCGAACCAATCAAATGCATAGAGAAGCCCAAATGAAAGCGGATGCAGCCCGAGTTGAGTATCAAGAAAAGAAAGTTAAATTTGAAGAACGACTGAAGAGTCAACAAGAGTTTATTGAGCGCAATAATATTTATTTGAATGCGGGAAAAAAAATGAAATCATTCATAGATCGATTTCAAGCTTCTAGCCGTAAAAAAGAGACTAATAAATCCTTGTGGGAGGAGTTACGCACCTATTTAATGGTTGAAAAAACTAAAATTGAGGAGGCCAAGCGGAAACAAGAATTGATGAATCAACCGGTCAAAAAACTGAGTAAAAAGCCAACAAAACGACAAATTCCTGAAAAAGATCCGTACCAACGGGATAAAATTGTGGTGGGTTCAACAGTTAAAATGATTGAAACGAAACAAAGTGGAACCGTAGAAGAAATTAAAGGTCATTTGCTTACTGTAACGTTTGGGTTTATGCGTTTAAAAATTGAGCGTGAAAAACTCATGTGGATTCGCTAATTCTATTCGAAGAAACGAATTAATCCTAAAAAGATAGCAAGGAGCAGTGTTATTGCTTTTTTCTGATAAACTTGTTCTATTTTTGTATCTTCATTTCAATGTATACATGTACCCGTGAAAAAACTTTTTTTTTCTCTTTTTGCAGTCCTTCTTTGTAACGCGATTATTTCGTTTGCTGCCAGTGAATTGGACAATAATTGCCATGAATCAAAAAGTGTTGATCCTGATTTTCAATCTAACTGCAAAATTGATCAACCCATTGATACCATAAAATCATGCGTGTCAACAAAAGAGGGAGATTCTTTTCATCAATTGCCATTTTCGTTGCTTCAGTCAATAGACTCTACCAGTCAAGAAAAAACAACCTTACTTGTTTTCATGCATGGAGCCGGAGAACGGGGAACAGATAATGCGGCTCAGCTTGCGGTAGGGTTACCCAATTTTATTCAAGGACTAAAAAAGCAAGGTTTGAAAAATTTCGTGGTTTTTGCCCCACAATGTCCACCCAATGAACGATGGGTAGATGTGGATTGGACTGCTCCTTCCCACACAATGAACCCTGCCCCACATTGGCCCTTGAAATTGGCTTTCTCGGCAATCGATTCCTTGGTTTCTGCTATACCTAATTTGGATGTAAAGCGCATATATGTTACTGGACTTTCTATGGGTGGATACGGAACATGGGAGATGATTCAACGCCGCCCCGATTTTTTTGCTGCTGCTATTCCTATTTGTGGTGGAGGGGATAAATTACTAGCAGAAAAATTGACAAAAATGCCCATTTGGACCTTTCACGGTTCAAAAGATAAAGCAGTACCGGTGGTTCGTACAACGAGTATGTATCAAGCGATTAAGTTGGCTACTAAATTAAATCCCTTGCGAATAAAAATGACTATTTATGAAAATAAAGGACATTTGATTTGGAACGAAACCTACGACAATGCCGAAGTAATTAAATGGTTATTGGCTCAACGAAAATCCTAATTGAATACGAGCGCAACATATATTCGAAATGCGGGAATTCTTTTACTTGGAATTTTCATTTTTTTCTTTTTCATAGGAACTATTGAAGAACCTATTACGCTTGAAATTAAAAAAGCAGCCTTACCTAAATCGGAAAAAGCGATTACCCATTCAACGATTTCAGGAAAAACTTCTCATGCCTCTGGAAACAAGAAACAAGCAGCAGTTAAACCAATTCAAACGGGTGGAATTGAACGGATATTATTGATTGGTGATTCACAATTAGAAGCCATGCGCAAACCGTTTTATAATTACATCACTTCCAACGGGCATCAATTGGCGGCAACCGTGTTGTGGTATGGTTCATCTTCTAAAAATTGGGCGAATACAGATACACTTGATTATTACGTCAAAAAATACAAACCAACCATGGTTGTTTTAGTTCTTGGGCTGAATGAGTTATTTATGAATGACTTGGATCAACGTAGAGTAAACATTCAAAAAATTAAAAGTAACCTAGTCGCAGCGGGGTTGAATCATTATTGGATAGGTCCTGCAGCGTGGAAAAAGGATTTGGGAGTAATCGAAATTATGCAAAACGAATGGGGGAATCGGTTTTATCCTTCTCATAAACTTACCTTGGGTCGTGCCAAAGACAACCGCCACCCATCTAATGATGCTGCTTGGGTATGGATGAAGGCAGTGGCTAAAGAAACTACAAAAAACGGGTTGCTCTCCTTACCTAAAGCGGTTCAACAAAAAGTGGCACCGAAAAAATCACCATTTATTCTTCTAAAAGTACCAAAATGACGTGGGTGTTATTGTTTGAACAATTTTTACACAATGAAAAAGAACCCATGTTGTTTCACACAGGGATGTTCCTTTTTTTGTTTGCTATTTTCCTAATAGCTTATTCATACTGGTTTGATAAACCGGCACATCGTTCCGTATTATTGATTTTATTTGGATTCTATTTTTACTACAAGGCAAGCGGAGTATTTCTGTTTTTACTGCTTCTCACCATTACCGCTGATTTTTTCTTTGCCGGCAAAATCGTTCAAGAAACAGACCCAAAGAAAAAGAAATGGTGGCTGATTTCCGGAATCGTGTTTAGTTTATCTTTTTTACTTTATTTTAAATATAAAAATTTCTTTTTGGATAATCTCGGTGCGTTGAGTGGACAGAAATACCAACTCTCGCAATTAATTTTACCTATTGGAATTTCTTTTTATACCTTCCAATCGATTAGTTTTTTAGTGGACATTTATAAGTCAAAAATTAAACTTCCCAAATACCAAGATTATTTGTTATATATGACTTTTTTCCCTCATTTGGTTGCTGGACCAATTGTGAGAGCCGCGGATTTTTTACCTCAATTAAAACGCAAATTGTCCCTCCGAAAAAAGGATGTTAAGGAGGCTTCATTCTTGATTTTAAAAGGATTTGTGAAAAAAGCAATAATTGCCGATTACGTAGCACAATATTCCGACATCGTATTTTCTGACCCCTCCAGTTTTTCCGCCACTGAATCGGTTTTTGCGGTATTGGCGTATACTTTGCAAATTTTCTGCGATTTTAGTGGATATACGGATATGGCAATTGGAATAGCGCTCTTGCTTGGTTATCGCTTGTGTACCAATTTCCAATCTCCTTATAAGTCATTTGATATTACTGATTTTTGGCGCAGGTGGCATATTTCGTTGTCCGGTTGGCTGCGCGATTATATCTACATTCCACTTGGTGGCAATAAGAAAGGCTTTCAAAAACAACTACTTTTTTTATTTATAACGATGTTAATTGGGGGATTTTGGCATGGCGCAGATTGGAAATTTGTATTCTGGGGAGCAGGCCATGGACTCTTATTGATTTTTCATAAACTGAGTATGCGTTATCCGAGAAAGGAATGGATGGAAACCCCTTGGTATGCTGTTTTCTCTTGGTTTGTTACCTTTTCTGTGGTTGCTTTGTTGTGGGTTCCTTTCCGGGCAAACTCTTTAAGTGATTCGTTCGTTATTTATTCCAATTTGTTCAACGGTTTTGATTGGAAAATGGTAGAAGCCATCTATCAAACCCATTTTTGGATTCTGGTTCTTCTGTTGTTTGGATATGGTGCGACCTTCTTGAAAGATACTTGGAAGAAACGTATCTATGACTACTTTGCGAAAATGGATTACCTTATGTTGATTGTATTATTTCTTATCACCATTCAGGTGATGCTACAATTCAAAAGTGCAACCGTGCAACCCTTTATTTATTTTCAGTTTTAATTACTTGACGGTGATGGAGATTGTTTTATTTCCATCTACCATAAATGAGGCGTCGCTGAAACTGGGTGCTGAAAACGTGTTTCGAGCGTTGTTAGAAAAGCCATATTCCTCCGTAGGAACACCAAAAAGATTGGTATCTAATTTGCCGTTTTTATTTCGATCATGAAATACGGCTACGGCATATTTTCCTTTAGGAAGTTGAGTAAACGTCAAGGCTGCTTGGTTACTTGAAATGGCAACTACTTTCCCAACATATTGTTTGTTTATCACAGGAAATTCATCTTGAGCTCGATAAATTGCTAAATAGGCTTGGCCAACATTATCCGGAAAACTGATGGCATTAACCGTTACTGAATATTTTTGGGCCGAAACTCCACCCAAAACAAGGAGAAAAAAAAAGGATAGTATGATTTTCATTTTTACGAAACAATTACGAGCTAAAAAAGTTTTCTGTTACTGCTGATTAGGCTCAAATTCCACGAGATATTCTCCCGAATCGTAAATCGTTAACGCCATTTCTGCTCCGCAAATCATTGCGAAATTGTCGGGCTCATGACCCAGAGGAAAATCAAATAGAACGGGTATTTTACGAAATTGTACTTGTTCCAAAAATAACTCCTCGATGCTCATGCCATATTCATTTTCAGTTTGTTTGATATTACTAAACTGGCCAATGATTAATCCGGAAATGTTTTCCCAAATTCGTGCCTTACGAAATGATTGACACATGCGATCAATGGAATAAATACTTTCGCCAATATCTTCCAAAAATAAAATACGATCTCTAAAATCCGGTTGGTCATCCGTACCCAATATACTATAAACTAAACTCATATTTCCACCCAGGCATATCCCGCTGGCTCGTCCTTTTTTGCTTTTTGGACCGCAAAATCCTTTGTAGGCAACAGGTTCTCCCTTCAGCATGTGGGTGATTGAATCCAACGAAGAGGCAGAAACAGTATTGATATTGAACGGCATGGCGCCATGAATACTTTGTATTTCTAAGTTATTTAGTTTGAGGTGAAAAGCGGTAATGTCACTGAATCCAATAAGCCATTTGGGTTGAAATAACATTCCTGCCCACGAAAGTTGATCAATAATTCTCAAGCTACCATATCCACCACGGGCACACCAGATAGCTTTAATTTCTGGATGATCAATCGCATACTGCAAATCTATTCTTCTTTCATCGTCTGTTCCGGAAAAATAGTTGTGCTGCCCCAGGCAGTGTTCACTCACTAGGGCTTTCCATCCTTTGCTTTCTATCCAACGTATGGTTTCCTGAATATACAGAGGTTCAATTGCTTTGGCAGGTGCGGTGATGTAAATAAGATCTCCCGGTTGCAAGTGTGGAGGTATCTTATTGCTCATTTTTTAGAAGTGATGTGGCAATCAGTAAATCGAATGGTGAGGTGATTTTAATATTTTCTTCATTTCCATCTACCCAAGCTATTTTGTTTCCTTGTGCTTCAACTACGGAAGCGTCATCGGTAAACGAACCGGTAAATTCTTGTTGATATGCCTGCACAATTAAATTTCGATCAAAACACTGGGGAGTTTGCACCGTTTTGAATTGTTCGCGTATCATGTGTTTTGATTCTGTATCACTTATTTGCCGTAGACTTTCTTTGATGGATAGAATCGGAATGACGGCTTTGCTTTCAGATAAGGCATCAAAAAGTCGATGTAACGTTTGATGTGAAACAAAAGGTCGCACACCATCATGAATGGCAATTACATCACCGGCAGCAATTTCTAAGGCATTTTTTATCGAATGAAAACGCTCTGTTCCACCTGCTACCACATGGTGTGGAATTGTGCAATTATGTTTTTCTAGGATATCATTCCAAAAATTCATCCAGTCTGCGGGAAGAGTTAGAATAAAGGTAGCTTCCGAGTCAAATGCGTAGAGGTTTTCCAGGGTATGTAACAAAATGGGTTTGCCTTCCAATTCAAGAAATTGTTTCGGAATATCAGCATTCATTCTTTTTCCTATCCCACCAGCCGTAATAATAAATGATTTTTGCATGAATCAGATTGTCTATCAAAGGTAAGAAATAAAACAAAATTCGTTTTCAATTGAATGGATTTGTTTATTTTGCAGTCAAATTTAAACAGTATGTGGACAGTTAACGGCAATCCGTTGGTTCCGACCAAAGGAGCTAAAATTCACTGGGAAGATAACCGGTTTTTTACGATGGAATTAAATGGCAAGCAATTTCACGGCGAGATTTTAGAAAATAATATTGAAAACAACCATCTTTTACTAAAAATCAATCATGCTGTTTATGAGATTAAACGCAAGGGAAATTTAGATGAGTTGATTGCTTCTTTAGGGATGGATAAACCGAAAATTAAACGAATCAAAGAATTACAGGCACCAATGCCCGGAAGGATTTTGCAGCTTTTTATTCAACCTGGGGATGAAATACAGGTGGGTGACCCAATTCTATCCTTAGAAGCAATGAAAATGGAGAATGTGCTCAAGGCGGATGGTATTGGTATTGTAAAAAATATTCGAATAGAACTTGGTGCCGTGGTAGATAAAGGTACTGTGTTAATTGAATTTGAATAAAAAGATTCATGGCGCACACTCAGTTCATGCAGCGATGTCTTTATTTAGCCCAATTGGGTGAAGGATATGTTGCTCCAAATCCCATGGTGGGGTGTGTAATTGTGAAAGATGGAAAAATCATTGGGGAAGGCTATCACAAGCTGTTTGGTGAGGCGCATGCAGAAGTAAATGCAGTAGAATCAGTTTTAAATAAAGATCAAGTCGAAGGGTCGACGGTATATGTTTCTCTTGAGCCATGTTCGCATTTTGGAAAAACACCCCCTTGTGCAGATTTATTGATTCAATTACGGGTAAAACAAGTGGTGATTGGCTGTACCGACAGTAATCCTAAGGTGGCGGGCAAAGGAATTGAAAAACTACAACGTTCTGGAATAGAAGTAATAACAGGTGTTTTGGAAGAAGAATGCAAGCGCCTTAACAAACGATTTTTCACTTTTCATGAGAAACAACGGCCCTATGTCATATTAAAATGGGCCCAGACCTTAGATGGTTTTTTAGATCGTGCTCGGTATACGAGTGAAGTTGGAATTAATTGGATAAGTGCCCCTGAGACCAAGGCATTGGTGCATAAATGGAGATCACAAGAACAAGCTATTTTGGTAGGAAGGAATA
>CAZTFG010000094.1:0-5017 GCA_964612725.1 uncultured Lishizhenia sp.
AACATAGGTTCGAAGGTAGGATTGGTACCAAATTTCAGGATTTCTATTTTTTTGATGCACCTCCGGATAAAAACCTTTTAAAATCCATTTATTTAACGAAAAGTCTTTTTTTTCAGGATCTAGTTCCCGAAAACTCAATGGATATAAATCAATCACTCCTATTCTTCCAGCAAGCGTTTGGCTAACATTTTCCTGCAGCAATAAATTATTACTCCCAGTTAAAATAAACAACCCATCCTCTGTTGTTTGATCCAGTATTTCTTGTATGTAATTCAATATTTCAGGAACACGTTGCACCTCATCCAAGATAGCGCCATCTGGATATCTATTTAAAAATCCTCGAGGATCAGAAATTGCCAAATTTCGTTCATCTGGATTTTCTAGGGACACATATTTTTTCTTCGGAAAAACAGTTTTTGCTAAAGTCGTTTTTCCTGATTGCCTTGGCCCAACAAGTAAAACAGACCTAAATTGCTTGCTGTAATAAATCAATAAATCCTGAATATCCCGCTTAAACATAATCAAATAATTAGTACAAATATAGTAATTGATGGGGTAATATGTACCATTTAATCAATCTATTTTAACTGTTTATGATCAATACGGATCCACATCGATTGATAATCGACTTGATTTATTATGAATTTTATCTTTCACCTTACGATCTGGTGCATCCTTTTCAATTTTGATTTTAATTTCTTTGATGAAAAAATTCTGAATGCGTTTTATTAATGGAAACTCAGGGCCAACTACTCGTTCTTTAAAGACGATCCTCAACTTATCGGTCAAATTCTGAGCAGCTGCATTCAACTTTCGTTCATCTGTATTCCTTAACGTTAAATGAATCATTTTATAGTAAGGCGGATAAAAGAAAAGTTTTCGTTCCTGAATCTCCGTTTCATAAAACCCTTTGAAATCATGCTCCATTACACGGCCCAACACCCATTGATCTGGGTTCGATGTTTGAATAATCACTTTTCCCTTTTTATTTTTCCGCCCTGCCCTACCCGCTACTTGAACCATCAACTGAAAGGCTCGCTCAAACGCTCTGTAATCAGGTCGATTCAATAACATATCCGCATCTAAAATTCCAACGAGCCCAACATTATCAAAATCAAGCCCTTTGGTAATCATTTGGGTGCCTACCAAAATATGAATCTGTCTGTTTTCAAATTCATGAATAATTGTCTCATAGGCATTTTTTGATCGAGTTGAGTCTAAATCTAAGCGTTTGATTACAGCACTCGGTAAAAACAAACTCAATTCGTCCTCAATTTTCTCTGTGCCAAAACCAACCATTTTCAAGCGATTACTTCCGCAAGCACCACAACTACCAACCGGTGCAGATACATGTCCGCAATAATGACATTTCAAGGAATTCGTATGTTTATGATAAGTCATGGAAACATCACAATTCTTGCAACGTGGAGTCCAAGCACATACTTCACAAGACCACATGGGCGTATACCCTCTGCGATTTTGAAACAAAATAACTTGTTCACCTGCATGTAATGCTTCATTTATGGCATCCATCAATTGGCTACTAAAATGGGAATGCATGCTTTTATTTTTTTTCTCCGATCGGATATTGGCGCAATAAATTACGGGCATTTGCAAACCTAAATAGCGTTCCGACAACTCAACCAATCCATATTTACCATCTAATGCGTTGGTGTAGCTTTCAATAGAAGGTGTTGCTGTTCCTAAGAGAACTTTTGCCTTATGAAGATGTCCTAGCACAATTGCTGCATCGCGCGCATTATAGCGCGGAGAAGGATCCATTTGTTTAAATGTGTTTTCATGTTCCTCATCCACAATAATTAATCCCAACTCTTGATAAGGAAGAAAAATAGATGATCTTGCACCAATAATCAATCGATACTTAGTTGGATCATTGGCCAATACCGTATTCCAAATTTCTACCCGTTCATTTTGATTAAATTTAGAATGATAGACGCCTATTTGCTCTCCAAAATAAGCAGATAAACGTTCTATTAATTGAGTTGTCAAGGCAATTTCCGGTAAAAGAAACAGCACTTGTTTTCCTTGCGCTAATTGTTCTTCTATAAGTTCTACATACAATTCTGTTTTTCCAGAACCTGTCACACCATAAAGTAAGGTTACTACATGTGTTTCTTCGCTTTTCCTTATTTCATCCAATGCCTGCTGTTGCGCTGGAGTCAAATTTTTCTTATTCTTTAAATCGACGTTTAAACCATTCAGTCTACTAACCTCAATTCGTTGTGATTCCAAAACACCATTTCGCTCCAATGTTTGTAAGGCAGATAAACTCACGCCTTTTTCTACTAACTCTTTTCGAGAAACCGGCGAAATTGAATTTCCTTGGTATTTACCCTCGCTCAACACCGTTAGTAATGCTTCTAATTGCTTTCGGGAACTTGACTTTTTTTCCAATCCGGAAATAAAACTGGTTAACAGCTCTTCATCTGTAAAAGTTTCGGAGAGCAGATAACACACCATTGACTTAGGAGAAAAACGTTCATTTAATGATTCAATGGATAAAATTATCCGTTTCTCAATCATTTTTTTTATCAACGGTTGTATCGTCTTAATACCAACAACTGAAGACAGTTCCTTTAAATTCATTTGTTCGTTGGTACGCAAAGAATCTACGATAATTTGTTCACGTTCATCTAGTTGTTGGTCGTTCTCGAAATCAGGATGTAAAACCACCTTGGACTCACTAGACAACTTAAAGTTAGCAGGCAAAGCTGCATTCATCACATCACCTAAGGGAGCCATGTAATAGGAAGAAATCCATTTCCAAAATTGAAATTGCTTCGTCGTCACAATAGGATAATCATCCAACACATGCTCTATAAACTTAGCCTGATAGGCTTCGGGAACACGTTCGTGAATATCAATTACGATTCCGGTAAGCAACTTTGATTTTCCAAAAGGAACAATGACACGAATTCCAAATTTCAATTGTTCGTTCAATTCAAAAGGAACTCGATAGGTGAAAACCTGATGAACAGGAACCGGAAGAAGTATGTCGGCAAAAAAAGTTTTTCTTTCGCTCATGAAAACACGTTACTGACAGGCAAATGCTTCTTCTTGATTTACGATATTATCTCCTGGATGATCAGAACAGAATAGCTTTCCAAAATTGATAGGACCTTGACACAATTCACGTGTGCTTTTTTTATCTATCGCACGAATATATGCCTGAGCTGAACCTACCGAGAATGGTTTGTAAAATTTCACTGTTTGCCTTGAGGAAAAAATACCCACTACTTTGCCTCCATTATTAATGGACAGATTGGTATATGAAGGTTTGGATTGAGCCAACGTGGATGCTGGCTTGTTCACTATCATGTAGTTATATAGCTCTTCAGCCCCACCTGTAAAGGTAATCCACATCCCTTTAAAAGTTCGTTTTGTAATTGCTGGATCATTGGTGCAATTTGCGTTTATTAATTCATAAAACGTTTTTCCTAATACCGAAAATGTTCTTGAATCTGAAGGATTTACATCGTACTCACCAATTCTCCAATTAAAACTTTTCACTGTAGAAGTAGCTCCTACAAATTCATTGAATTCAATATCCATTTGAGCATTCATTACATAGGAATTTCCAGTATTTGAAACGGTCAAACCTGCTGTCAAATATTCAACTGGATCATCGGCAAACTTAAAGGTAAAATTTTGTCCTGATGCAGCTGATGTAATTCCGTTTACCAAGTTCGTTTCGGAAGTTACCGTATACTTCCCTCCATTTAAAATGGCATTGAGCTTGTACGTAGCATATGGTTTTAACGAAGAAAGTTGCGGATTGGTCGCATTTTGTATGGTTCCAAAAGTTGGACTGCTCAGGGTAGGTAGCGTTTTGAAATAGTACACCTTTTGTTCTGGCGCATAAAACACTCCATTTGTATCTTTATTTTGGATCAATGTATCCCTTAATTCCCATGTACGAATTAAATTCCCATCTAAATACTCAGAAATAGTTGCTTCTACTTGATTAAAGTAATTCGAATCTGGAATTTGAGCAATTTCCAACGCATTTCCTGGTCCGATAAAAGCTCTATTTATTTTTATAAAATGAATAGAATCAGCATGGTCCAACAATCCGTAAATAACTGCTGTTTCTTTGAATTCCCCAACATAATTTATTTTCTCATTGCAAGAATAAAGAAACATCAAAAGAAGGGATAAAAAACTTATTTTTATAGAAGCTGATTTCATCGAGTTTAGTTTGGTTTTCAAATATACGCACTAGTTTTTGGTCTACCAATGAATCATAAAAATAACTAATGAATAATTCTATTCCATAACCTCCTGAACTTATATCCAAACTGATACCACTTTGGTTTTGCGATCACATAGCCAATCATAGGTAAATCATGAACAAAATTGACATCTATTTCTAGCGGGATCAAAGACAATGTTAAGTAAATTGGTGATTTGGGATTTATTTCTTCAAATATCCTATAGGCATTTCCTTTTCGCACCGTTAATGAAATTAATTCTGGAATGTTTTGCCTAGGAACTTGAAATTGAAAATCACCCGAACTATTGGGTAAACAATATAAATTAAATCCATTCAACTCTACTCTCAAATCTCCAGGTATTTGAGGAGAAATGGTATCTTTTATTCTTCCTTGGATGATAACAAAAGAAGTATCTGAAGCAGAAATGGTTTGCTCCATGGGCGAAGAAATTGAAACTTGCCCATGAAGATTAACGCCGGAATTTAAAAGTAATCCGGACAATGCAATAGCCCGCAAATTCGGGAAGTAATTTTCTACATTATCCAATGATCGATTCAGTTGATCCGAAGTGAATTTACCACATAACTGCCCCGAACTTTTATAAATTGCTTTTTTAATTTGTCTATCAGTCTGTACCGAAAAGTCAATAATATTTTTAGCACATGAAGTACAAAATCGCTCCTTTTCATTAACGGAAGTCATACCCTCCCATTTTTGGGTACAAGGCTCAGGTATTTGTAGTTTCATACCAAATTATTCTTCCCCATTGTTCATATTCCACT
>CAZTFG010000094.1:5117-8616 GCA_964612725.1 uncultured Lishizhenia sp.
TCAGGTATTTGTAGTTTCATACCAAATTATTCTTCCCCATTGTTCATATTCCACTCACGATACAAATCAAAATAGGATTTAGTTTCGACAACGATAACTCCTCCGAGTGTATCTCCATATTTGGCTGGCAATGCTCCTGCATATACTTTCATTCGACCAATTGCCACGCTTGGCACATTAAACACTTCATTGGCTTTGATTCCATCAATCATATAAATCATGTCTCCTTTTCGAGCCCCACGAAAAACCAAATCACCATCAGCAGTCATACGAACGTCAGTTGTCATAGTTGATGCTAATTTTTTCACATCAAATTTATTGGCACTTTGCTTTATCTCTTTAGCAGAAAGCTCAGGTGCTGGCATTTCACCATAGCCAATTTTGATTCGATCACCTGAATTAATGGTAATTGTATTAAACGTTTTAACTCCTGCTTTACCCTCAAATTCTATATCCCCAGCATTAAAATACCCCTCCAATGGAACATTTGTTCGTATTCCTGTCATCGTATCTTCTTTATAAATGATTGACATAAAATACTCTCCTGAAGGAATACTTGTAATTCTAAAACGACCGTCAGCGTCCGTTGAAGCTTGATATTTTTTACCTTGGTCTTGAATAATCAAACGGGCACCATATATGGGCTGCTTTTTACCCGGTTCGTAAACATTTCCAACTACATCTCCAAAGGAAACTTGACCAAATGTGGTTCCGATCACTGAACAAAATACCACGAACATCCAATTTTTCATATGCTAAACTTTTATTATTTACTAAGTAGATGCATATTCGAATTGAATTCCATAAAATTATATCACAATACCTGCACTGGTGGTAAGAATTTCTCTATCCACCTTCTTAAAAAGGCCTTGAAGAACTTTTCCTGGACCAACCTCAATAACCTCTGTGGCGCCATCCGAAAGCATTTGTTTCATGGTTTGCGTCCATCGAACTGGAGCTGTTAATTGAAGAACCAAATTTTTCTTAATATCATCTGGGTTGGAAACAGCATGAGCTGTCACATTTTGATAAACAGGACAGATTGGCTGATTAAATTGGGTATTTTCAATGGCAGCTGCTAACTCTTCTCTGGCAGGCTCCATTAATGGAGAGTGAAAAGCACCACCTACTTGTAGAATTAAAGCGCGCTTTGCACCAGCTTCTGATAATTTAGCACAAGCCGCCTCAACGGCAGGCACACTTCCAGAAATCACTAACTGACCAGGACAATTATAGTTAGCAGGAACAACCACCCCATCAATTTCACCACAAATTTTTTCTACAATATCGTCCTCTAAACCAAGAATAGCTGCCATGGTTGATGGCTCCATTTCACAAGCTTTTTGCATCGCAATAGCGCGTTGTGATACTAGCTTCAATCCATCTTCAAAGGAAATACATTTATTTGCGACTAAAGAAGAAAATTCACCCAAAGAATGTCCTGCAACCATTGCGGGATTGAAAGATTCGCCTAAACAAGTAGCTAAAATTGTTGAATGAAGAAAAATAGCTGGTTGAGTAACTTTTGTTTGTTTCAATTCCTCATCACTCCCTTCAAACATAATTTTGGTTATGTCAAATCCCATGATCTCATTAGCTAAATGAAATAACTCTTTTGCTTGATTTGAATTATCATAAAGGTCTTTACCCATTCCTGTAAATTGAGCACCTTGACCAGGGAAAACATATGCTTTCATAAATTATTTTTTTTATATTAGTTAATTATAAAGAAATTTCTTCCTCGTGAAACCGAATATTAAATTGTTCTAATTCATTTAAAATTGGTTCATACACCTCTTTTCTTATAGGTAAAGTAACTCCTTTTTCTTTCAATTCACCCGTTAAAATCATTTTAGCTGCAATTGCCACCGGCAAACCAACCGTATTGGACATAGACGTATAGGTTTGGTCCTCGCCCAAGTTAATCATTGAGGAAGTTATTTTATGCTGAGTTCCATTCAACGTATAAATAAATTCATGATACATCACCAACATATCTTTATCTCCCTCATGCAGTGATAAATGAGCTACGAGCAATTTTTCCAATAATTGAGCAGGTGTTGCATTCGGAAATCCAAAGGACTCATCTTTTTCAAAAATACCCAGTGATTCAAATTGTTCATATAAATACATTCGGTCTTCTCTTAAAAACAATTTGAATTTTTCTTCAACAGAAATCCCTACATTATAAGGTAAAAACGCATTTAAAAAAGACCGCGGTGTTAACGCTTCTGAATCGGTCATTCGATATGTGTCGTCTGTCATCCCTAACTCAATAAAAACATGAAATCCTTTACAAAAATTAGGACGACGCAAGGTTCCACGATATAAAGTTGGAATAGTATCTAGTCCATAGGTTTTGCGATAAGATAAGGAATCACGATTTGGATAACCCTCAAAATCACCGTATTCAGGAATACTGATTTTATCCAAACGATCAAATAATCGATTATATGGTATGTATTTGTATTCTCCGTTATCTATAAACATCGCTGCTCCACCTTGTCCTGCAAGAATAACATTGCGAGGATTCCACGTGAATTTATAATGCCATGGATTGTTATCACTTTCAGGAGCAATCAAACCACCGCAAAATGATTTAAAACTCTCCACAACCCCTCCTTTATTTTGAATGGCATGAATAATTTTCATCGCACTCATATGATCAATTCCAGGATCTACCCCTATTTCATTCATGATAACTATGTTCGCATGTCGTGCTTCGGCATCTAACTCTCGCATTTCAGGAGAAATATAAGACGGCGTAATTAGGTTGACACGTAAGTCTATACAGTCTTTTGCTACTTCCACATGAAAACGCGCAGGCAACATAGAAATTACTAAATCAGAATGACCGATTACTGGTCTTCTTTCGTGAGGATCTAGAGCATTAAAGGATAAAGCTTCAGCAAATTGGCTATTTCCTATTTTTCGCTTAACTAAATTAATATCTTGATCGACTATTTTTAATCGCCAATTATTTTCTTCCGCTCTATCTAATAAATAACGAATCATAGAGGAAGCAGAAAGACCTGCTCCCAAAATTAAAATTGTTTTCATGGAACAAAGGTAAGAATGCTATTTAATCATTGGACGTATTGCATCAAATAATGCTTCCTCATCCCATGGTTTCGAAATAAATGTTTCAAGCAAATTATCTGCATTCAATTCATCTACAGACACTTGATTTGCCTGACCCGATAACATAACACATTTTAAACTTGGGTATTTTTCCTTTATCGCACGAATTAATTGAGCGCCTGTAATTTTTGGCATTTGATAATCAACTATAACAAAAATAACATCTATATTTTCCTCTATCAATTCACCTATACCTTCCAAAGCCTTGGCAGGATCAGTAAAATACTCTAACAAAGTACATTTATGATTTATGATTTTTCCGAGTTGAAAACCTAACATTTGTAAAATGTAGGGATCATCGTCAACACAAATCACCGCGTATTTAAGTTCATTCATATAATAAAAGTAACAATAAATT
>CAZTFG010000095.1:0-8485 GCA_964612725.1 uncultured Lishizhenia sp.
TAAAACCGCTGAAACGCCCGTCCATCAAGCAGTTCAAAGAATGAACATCTTGTTTATCAGAGTAGGTTAGAATCAAGTTTAAAAGTTGGGGAAAAGTTTTGTTCGGTTTTAAAATAAAATGCTGATTTTTGTTGGAATGAATATTTCCAATACAGATACTAATAAAATTCGTCGCATTACCGCTCAATTACAGCAAGAACACGATCGGTTAAGGATGAAATTTAAATTTCTTAAGTTTCAGAATTTTATAGGGTTGGCCTTGATGATTTTAAGCGTTTTAGGAATTCTTCTCTCTACTTACCTTTGGTTCGTTGACGCAATGAATACCTTTCTTCTTGTTATTACTATTGCTTTTTGGAACTCTATTTTACATGAACTTGAGCATGACTTAATTCATGGACTCTATTTCAAAAAAGTGAAAAGTATTTACAACATCATGCTTTTTACCGTTTGGTTTTTTAGGCCATTGACATTGAATCCTTGGATTAGAAAATACTGGCATTATAATCATCATCAGCATTCAGGTCAGCCCATAGACATTGAGGAAAGGGGAGTGACGAATGGAGAAAAATGGAGTCTTTTACGATTATTAATTACACCTGATTTAGTACTGGGCTTTCTTTTTCGGGTACGGAGATTAAAACAAGAAATTAAACGAGAGCGAGTTAATGGTAATTTCTCAGAAAAAGATGCAAAAAAGTTAAGGGATACAGTGTTATTCGGTATGCTACCCTTTGGAATACCATTGCATGTTCTATTTTACTGTTGGGTTGTGCTTCGATCATTACTCTATGTAGGTTTACTTTCACAAAACCATTGGATTGCAGCGTTCATGGAAATATCTTCAATAGTTATCTACATTTTTGTTTTACCTAACTTACTTCGTCAATTTTGTTTGCATTTTATCACATCAAATATGCATTATTACGGAGATATCGAGGAGGGGAATATATTACAACAAACTCAAGTATTGAATAGCTGGTGGACCTGGCCTTTTCAGTTATTTTGCTTCAATTTTGGATCAACACATTCCATTCATCATTTTGTGGTGAATGAGCCCTTCTATTTGCGTCAAATGGCTGTTAAAAGATCATACGAAGTATTTAAACAAGAAGGAATTCGATTTAATGATACAAATAGTTTCAAAAATGCAAATCGATACGGGAAGAACTAGAAAAATAACAAATGATTGAATAAAAATCTATTTGGTTATTTTAATTCTAAAAATGATTGGATTCTAATAGATAAAACTGAAAATTATCAAATCGTATTCAATAGACTATAAAATAGAATCAAAATTCTGAGCAAAAAAAAAAACACTGCCTTAAGCAGTGTTTTTAATTTCAATTTGTTTGATTACAAACCATTTGCAATTTTACGACCAGTTAGGTCTAAGAAAAGTGCAGCATATTTTTCTTTTAATTTTCTTTCACGATTAGAAATGTCTGCTCTCTCTAATGTAGATAAAATCATTTCAGCATCTGCCGTATTTCTCAAAGCAAAATAACATTCCAATAAATTAAAATAAATTGAAATAGTAACGTCTTTATCGATACGCGCTTTTTTATTAGCTAAATCAGATTCTTTAAGAATTGTAACCCATTGTGCTGCAGCTTTGTTCAATTTTTCTTTTGCTACCGTTTCATTCGTAATTAATGATTTCAATCCTAATAATTGATCATTGTAAGCATCAGTTACATCTTGGTATTCATCTTTTTTAGATTTTACATAGTCTAAAGATGTTTCACGCTCAGTGATTTCATATCCAATTCGGTCATTCACTAAGTGATTGATAAATGTAAGATTATCTTTCAATACTTTTTCTTCAACAGTTCTAAAAAGTGCAGCATAATCACTTGAAGGAGCCGTTTTACTTGATGTTGATCTGTACGTTTTAAATTCCGCCAATTCTGTTGGAGCAACGAAATAAATTTCTTGGTTGGCAGCATTTGCAACTCGAACGCTCATTTGATTTCTGTAGGTGAATTCAACCCAGTAGTAAGTCACGTCAACCGTTGTAGCTGAACCATTTACTATTTTAGACTCCTTTTTAATTTCAGTTTTTACGGTTGGTTGAGAATGCTCAAAACCTTGCATATTTACGTGGTATGTCAATGCATTATCCGTTCCTTTAGAAAAACCATCTAATTTCAAATAGGTAGAAGCCAAAGAAGGGTAATCGTACACCGTTTTAATATCTGGTTTCGGTACATTTCTTTTGTAAGGTTGAGGAACATAATCCTTTACAGGTTTAGTGTTTTCGTTCAATAATTGTTTTTCAAGAATTTTTTTAGCTAATGATTTGTCGTTGTACTCAGCCATTGCTTTTTCGTATTTTTCATCAGCTGCCTTCACCTTAACTGGATATTCAGCCATTTCTCTATCGTAGTCAGCATCTGCTTGAGCTCTTTCTTTTTCATATTGAGCTAAGATTTTTGCATTTTCTTCATCGGATGAAGAGGACATAGAAGATTGATAGTTCGCAACCCTAGGCTGTAAAGGGTTAGTTGGTAATTTAACATAGTTGTATTTCAAATCTTCGGATTTAATATTTTGTCCAAAAACAAAACCGCCAAGAATAAAAAATACAGCAAACAAATTGATTTTCATAGGTGTTACTTTAGTTAGTATTAAAATTATCAGGGCAAAAATACACCTTTTTTGTTAATTACATAAATTTAATTGATCAACATTTTAAATGAAAACCTGGATTGATTATAGGGTAAAATTAATTAATTTATATCGCTCAATTTTAGAGTTTAAGGTATTGATTGTCCAACCGATTGCTAATGCACTTTGACGTTTATTTCCTTTAAAGTGGGTAAGGACTTTTTTAATGTGTTCTTTTTCAATGTGTTCCCAATTCATGGGTTGATTGGTTGATTCTTGTTTCAATCGCTTTGGCAACACATCCTCGGTTACTTTTTCTTCGTTGAATACGTAGAGACGAGATATTATATTTTCTAATTCTCGAATGTTTCCAGGATAAGAATAGTTCAATAATATTTCCAAGGCAGGTTTGGTAATAGATAATTTATTGGGTTTGCGTAATTGCTTTTTCTTCTGAATGAGAAAGAAATCGATCATTTGCTTTAAATCGCTTTTTCCACGCTGCAAGAGGGTAGGTAAGTCCAGTTCAACCACGGATAATCGATAATATAAATCCCACCGAAAAGCCCCTTCTTCGCATCGTTTTACCAAATTCTGATTCGTTGCTGCGATGATACGGACATCAATTTTTTTTGCTTTTCCGCCCAGAGGCATGATTTCTTTTTCTTGCAAAACCCTTAGTAAGGATTGCTGCATATATGGGGAAATGTCTCCGATTTCGTCTAAAAACAACGTCCCTTCATTAGCAACCTCAAAAAGTCCTTCTGTGTCTTTATCAGCTCCAGTAAACGCTCCCTTTTTGTAGCCAAATAAACGCGATTCTAGTAAAGTATCACTAAAAGCCGAGCAATTGATTGCAATATAAGGTTTTGTAGAACGAATGGAGTTTGTGTGAATGTATTTGGCTAAGTTTTCTTTACCGGTTCCGCTAGCTCCCAATATCAAAACGGATACTTCATCCGTTAAGGCAACTTTTCGTGCGTTTTCATAAATGCGTGAAATCCCAGGAGTTGTGAAATAATTATCTGAGTTTGATTTCTTAATATCCTGTTGGTGATATAAAGCGGTAAGACCAATAGCTGATCGTTCCATGGCAATTTTTATCAATTCAGGTCGATCCTTTTTTACCGTGTATTTTGCCGGTCTAGTCTGAAAAAGATTCGTTTTTAAATTTAAACTCATGTGCGCTAGATACCAAACCACTTGCATAGCTGGCGTTCCGGGAGAAACAAATAAATCCAGTTCATCATCTTTTAACTCAGCTAAAAACGGGTGTATTTTAGACTGTATTTCGGCATGGTCAATAGGGTCGTTAATGTCCATGTAACGAATTTCAATGATTCGCTCTGGAAATTGCTTTACTAAATAAGATCGTAAATGTAAAGCGCGGAGATCTTCCTCGTTTTTTTTTGCTGAAAGAATAATATGTTTTTCATGTTTGAAAAAATAACGATGAAACGAAATGGTCGGACCGTCCTCTAAAACGCTTCCTTCATTGTAATCTTGCAGGTATGCGTGCCAAGAAACTAAAATCTTCATGAAATGGTATGATTAGAAAAAGAATATAAATGTATTAAATAATAATATAAATATTAAAAAATTGATATAATAAATGACTTAAAAATTGAAAAATACAAGCTATTAGGTAATGGCACACCCTTTGCCAAAGCAGGAGCTCAACCAACAAAATAACATTAGTCATACTATCATTAAACACCATTTTTTAATATGAATCAATTTGCCGTAAAACAAATCTCAGAAAAGGAAATGCAAGAAAATGCTGCTGTTCTAGCCAATTTTAAATGTGCATTTTTAAATAGAGATTTGGAGGAGTTGGAAAGTTTAATGCACGAAAAGGGTGTGTTTTTTTCTAAAATGAAGAAGCAGGCTGCCTTGTCTTATCTTTTTTCTTGTCTCAAGAAGGTACGAACATTAGATAAAGGTTTTCATATGGAGGTTAATTACGGGTATAGCGTTGATCATGTACCGTGTGAACCTGTATTGGAATTTCGTTATCCCGATTTTAATCCTTTTGAAGACGATATAGATGAATTTAAAAGCGCATTTGGTTCAGCAGAAAATGTGAGTAGAAATGAGATTGTTTTCCTATTTGCTTTTGATTTTAAGGATGGACAAATAGCAGGAATACGCCACCCATCTATGTGTGATGAGAGTTTAGATCGCTATAAAAAATTGAATTAATAATAGAACTAAATAAGTAATCATGAAAAGTATCATCTTAACATTTGTGCTATTTACAGTTGGGAATCTAAATGCACAGTGGACTTATAAAACAAATAAAAATGGGCCTCATGATTCATTTAGATTGGCAAACACCCCAGAAAATAATGGCGCAACGGCTTATATGTTATTTATTGATAGTGCGGTAGTGTTAGAAGTGAACGGCGGGCATTATTGTGAAAAATATCCAGTGATTGACGTTGTTTGTGATGTAAATGGCGAAGATCAAACATTCTCTTTTGTCGGATTTAAAGGGGGGACTTCTGATGTGGTTTATATAACATGGAACATGGAATTACACCCTGCATTTGTAGAGGCTTTTTTCTTGGCAAAAACTATGAAAATTAGAATTAATGAAAGCAAATGTGATTCACCTGTCTACACATTTAAAATGAATCAAAGTAAAACAGCATTTGAATATATAAAAAACATAAATAATAAATAATATGAAAAACAAAAAAACAATTTACCACTTTATCGTGGATCAAAGTGGGTCTATGAAAGGATTGGAAAATCAAACCATCGAGGGATTTAACTCACAACTCACAACAATTAAAAAATTAAAAGAAGATTTTCCAGAAAATGAATACGTTGTTTCCGTGACCTATTTTGAAGATGTTGTTACCGATATCATTCGTTTTGGAAATGTTGAAAATATTCCGTTGTTGTCAAGAGAGAATTATCAACCAGCGTCAACAACCGCTTTACTCGATGCTATTGGTGTATCCGTAGATGCAATTCAAGAGAAATTTAGTAAAGAAATAAACGAGGATTTGGCAACAGTAGTTGTGATTATTCTTACAGATGGTCATGAGAACGCCTCTCAATTTTATTCGTATGGAAAAATTTCAAAAATGATTGAAGAGCTAAATGCTACAGATAAATGGCTGTTTACATTTTTAGGTGCTGGAATCAATGCGCGCGTAATGACGGATCGATTGAATATTAAGTCCGAAAATGTGGCTTCATTTGATCGATCGGAATACCGTTCTATGATGTTTAAGGTTAGTCAATCAGTGCGAAATTATGAACACAGTAAAAATAGTGGTAACACGAGTGCTATGTTTTTTGACGACGACAAAGAATAATCTAACATCGAATAAAACCAAAAACACCTATGGAAATAAATAGAATATTTCGAAAAAAATTGCTAGAAGTTTTAGAAAATGGTTCTTTTTCAGATGCATACGTTCATGAAAAAATTGCCCAAGTTTTACAGGAAAATGAATTTCTTGTAACAAACGAATTAAAGGAATCCAGCACATTAAGTCAATTGATTAATGATTCACTACATTATTTGAAGTCTGAAAATAGAGAGTTTGAATTCAAAAGTGGGATTTCCAATTTGGATGAGGTTACTGGTGGATTTGGCATGGGTGAGTTTATCTTGATCGGAGCACGACCTGCAATGGGAAAATCTAAATTTCTGCAATACATGATGTTAGAAGGTGCGCGAAAATTCCCTGTATTATATTTTGCATTGGATACAGGTAAAGATAACTTCGTTCATAGTTTAATTTCCTCTTTAACCGAAATCAATTACAGCGAATTTAAAAAGAAAAATATTTCATCCGAGCAATGGAAATTGATTGAAAGAGTTAAAGATGAATTGGAGAATTTGCCGATATACATAAGTGATGAAACATCTAAAAGTATGCTTGCATTTAAATCTTATTGCAATCGATATATTGATGATATGGGGGTCAAAGCAATCTTTATTGATTTTTTACAATTAATGGAATCAAATCGATATCGACATCAGCGTGAATTGGAATTAGGATACATCAGTCGTGAACTGAAAAAATTGGCTCGAGAAAAGAATGTTTGTATTATGGTTACATGTCAATTGAGTAGGAGCTGTGAATATCGAGGTGGAGATAAAAGACCTATATTGAGTGATTTGCGTGAGTCTGGCTCATTTGAACAGGATGCAGATAAAGTGCTCTTTTTGTACCGTCCTGAATACTATGGCTTTGATGAGGATGAAAATGGAGATTCAACAAGGAATATTATGGAAATTGATGTCGCTAAAAATCGTAATGGTTACATTGGTAGTGTGCAAGTTAAACATAACTTACCTTTCGGAGGAATTATACCTTTTGTTCCATTCGAAAGAAAAATTCAATTTTCTCCAGATCGATTAAGGGAAATAGAAGAAGATGATGCTCCTTTTTAATTAACTGCCGGTTTAACCTATGTGTCGCATGGTACGATAAGCGTTTGTGTTCCGCAATCCAAGAAAAAAGAGAGGTGTTAGAACTCCGTATGCGTGAATGCTTCGCATTCCCGAATACGCCACCCAAGATAGCGACCGGCAGTTTTTTAATAAAAATAACTTAGATAGTTTTTTAGTAGTAGTTTATGAAATTCACCTTGTTACTTGAAAAAAGAGATTTACACGCTGCGGAAATTAGACGCATGATTTGTTCGTCTAATGGTGTCATCCCTTCCTTTTCAAATTCAGTTTTGGAGGGAAGGGCATTGGCATTTCTCAGTATTTCAAATTGGTTGGAATTATCCCTTTTTTTACAATGTTCACCATTAAAGTTAGAGCAGTTAATTAATTCGCCCAATTATAAAGAGTTTACTATTCCCAAAAAGAAAGGCAAACCTCGAATGATTTTTCAACCTGATAAGGAATTAATGAAGATACAGCGAAAACTCAATTTATATATTCAGTCTATTTATAGTTTTAGAATGCCAGAAAATGTTCATGGATTTATTCCAAAATCTTTTCAAGTTCATCGGTCTATCGTTACGAATGCCATGCCACATGTAAACAAAAACCGGATTTTATCTATTGATTTGGAAAACTATTTCACATCAATTCCTTCTAGAAAAGTGAAGAGTTTATTTCTTTCTTGGGGATTAACTGATCAAATCGCAACCGCATTAGCGCTTCTCTCTACGTATAAAGGTAATTTACCAACGGGTGCCCCAACTTCTCCAGTATTGGCGAATTTATGCTCATTGGAATTGGATGAGAAATTACTAGCTCAAGCTCAAAATTTTGGGTTAACGTACACGCGTTATGCAGATGATCTTACCTTTTCAGGAGAACAGTATATTACGGATGAAATAATATTGGCATTAATAGAAACAATCAAATCAGAAAAATTCTCAATTAATCTGAAAAAACTTCGATGCGCTGGGAACAATAAAAAACAGAAGATTACAGGAGTTGTGGTGAATCATAAATTAACAGTAGATCGAAAGGTTAAAAAGAAATTGCGCGCCATGATACATGATTTAGCAAAGAATGGGTTGGAAATAGCTACACAAAGGCATTATTCCATGGAGGACCAACCAACTGAATGGGAGCAGAATAAGTTTTTAAAACATGTAATGGGTGTTCAGTCTTTCATGAAAATGGTAAATAATCAACGATTTAGTTGAATAGAAATTTGAACTGTACAAAAAAAAATCCCCGTAATTACGGGGATTCACTCATCTAAAATTAAAAAATAGATTAAATGTTTTCAATAATCATTGCTGATGCACCACCACCACCATTACAGATAGCTGCTCCACCAATTTTAGCGTTGTTTTGTTTTAGTACATTGATCAATGTTACAATCACTCGTGATCCTGAATTTCCAAGTGGGTGACCTAAAGCAACAGCTCCACCATTCAC
>CAZTFG010000096.1:0-6747 GCA_964612725.1 uncultured Lishizhenia sp.
CCCTTTTCAGCGTTGAGTGACTGAAAAATAAGTTCTCCCCATCTGTTATAAATAGCTAGTTGAAAATTAGCAGGATCAAACCCATTGGTAAAAACTGGCCTAAAAACATTGTTAAACTCATCCCCATCAGGAGTAAATGTATTTGGAACATAAAAAATTTCATCTCCAGTAATTTGAATATAAATGGTGGTTGAATCGTTGCATCCAAATTGATTAACTACATTCAAAAACACTTCGTAATTTCCTTCGGAGTATGGATAAGTATATTGTAAATCCGAACCAAAATCATCTAATGTAGTTCCATCACCCAAGGATAATACATAACCCGTAGAACCAGAAGAAGTATTGGTAAAAACAATTACTGGACTATCGCTTGTGGTGATAACTGGATTGGCGGATATCCCTGCTTGAGGATTTGGATGTACCGTTATCGTTGAGTTGACTGTAGAAGAACATCCATTGTTGTCCGTACCAATAACCGTATACGTTGTAGTACTAGCAGGTGAAAATGTAAATGAACTACCAGCACCAAGAGGTGACCATGAATAAAAATTAGCCCCGCTGATTGAAATTGATGCTGATTCACCGGAACAAATACTCTGGCTGGGTGAAATAGTTAAAACAGGCAAGGAATTAACTATTACGGTTTCATTATCGGTTGCTGAACAGCCAAAATTATCTGTACCAGTAACGGTTAACAACGTTGTAACTTGCGGCGTTAACGTTTGACTTACTATGGTATTATCTGCAAATACTGGCTGGGACCAATTGTATGTTGTTGCACCTGAAACAGTAGCGGTGATTGTCTCGCCAATGCAAATTTCGTTATCTGTTAAGTTAATTTGAACAATAGGCAACGATTGAACTGCAACCACTACTGGTTCTGTGATAGAACAACCATTCGCATCTGTTCCTGTGAGGGTGAGATTCTGAGTTGAACCAGGTGATGTGGTTAACACGCCTGAATTACTAACCGTACCAATTGCAGGTTGCCATGTATAGGAATCTGTTCCGGATGGAACCAACACAGCCGTTCCTCCAGCGCAAATAAGTGTATCGGCACAAAAAATTTGAGGCAATGAATTAACCAATAAGTCTAAAATTACTGTTGAATCACAACCTGACTGTGATTGAAAAACTTCGGTATATTGTCCTGTTGTTGTTAGCGTTTGTGTTCCAAGAGCATAGGTGTCTCCCTGACAAATAGCGGCCGTTATAGGTGTATTAAAGGTTGGATTTACAATTAAATTCAATGTTACGATCGAATCACAGCCATGAATGGACTGCAAAGAATCCACATATGTTCCTGGTGTTGTTATATTTTGACCAGCAAAAAAATACGTTTGATTATCACAAATACTTAAATTTAATGTTGATTGTAAATCAGGATGAATCGTCACTTGAACTTGATCAGTGGTAGGACAAAAACCTGGGTTATTTGCTAATGTTGTTGTGACCGTATAAGTTTGCGTAATTGAGCTTGAACCAGCATTGGTAAGTGTAACGAGTGGATTGGAAACAGTCGGGTCATTTAATCCCGTTGTAGGCGACCAACTATACAGGTAATTGGGATTGTTTACGGCTCCAATTTGGACAGATTCGTTCGTACATATTTGAACATTAGGCCCCGCATCAGATGGTGCTTGATCCGTATATATAATCGCATTTCTGATTGAATGTTGATCTGTAGCTCCACCCGTTGAAGCGGTGAAACCCATATAACCGGCAAAATTTATAGGGAAATTGGCAGTGAGGTATTGAATATTATTAATGAATAAAGTAACGACACCATTTACGTAGGTAATCTTAACAGGCTGATAGTTGTTACTGCGCACAAAACCCAAATTACCGGCCGTATTATCTAGTTTTACAATTCCAGCAATGCATTCGTTATAGCCAATACCCGAAAACATTTGAACCTCCGGATTAGGGCCGCCACAATTATTCCAAGTATCTAAAATAACTTTCAACCCATTGGCTGTCCCAGGAATACCAACCCCTCCCCCATTAACAAATCCTATAGGTGGCACATCTAAAAAGCAAAAAGCGAGACCATCTGCAGCACTTCCACCCCAAATTCGGTAATCAAATTCAACCGTCCATTTTGAACAAATAGTAGGATTTATGGGGGTAGCATAAAAAACTCCACCACTTTGATTTCCCGATGCGTTGGTTAAAATTAATTCATTGGGATTCGCGTCCGTATCTCCCTGAGTATCTCCTGCATAGGCATTTCCCGTTAAATTCCAACCTGTTGTATTAATTGCTGGATTTCCATTTAATTGAGCAAAAACAAAGGTTTGGGAAACAAGATAATTGCTAGAAAAAATAAAGCATAAAATAAAAAAGAAAATGGTTCTAACAATCATAAAAAAGTTGACGTGGAATGAATCAAAAAGTTGCTAAAGATACGAATTATTCAATTTTGGTTGGAACGTTTATTTCAAATTCAAAATTTTTCATGTTAAAACTTGTAAGTTTCTTTGATATGTAACTCATGTTACCTTATACCTAAATAAAAAAAACCACCTTTATAAAAAATTAAAATTATGAAAAAAAATATGGGGACAATTGATCGCATTATTCGTGTGCTCGTTGCATTAGTTCTACTTGTTTTATTTGCAGCAAATATAATTTCAGAAACCGCTGCCATTGTTTTATTGGCTTTATCCGGAATTTTCATTCTAACCAGTTTTGTTAGCTTTTGCCCCTTGTATTTACCTTTCGGAATAAGTACTTGCAAGAAATAACCTGCTACAGCAGAAAAATAGAAAATCCTTAAATTCAATCATTCATTCATAAAACTGTTTGTTCCATTTGTCCATGAAAAAAATTTTAGTACTTCTAATTTTGCCTTTATCTTCTTTAGGGCAACAACTTTTAATGATTCCAGATACCCTTTCTGGTACATTTATCCCGCTTGAAATAAAACATGATCATATGCATTTTTTTTCGGGTGATCAAACTGAAACGATGGGAATCAATGGTCCAATTTTAGCCCCTACGATTATCCTAAACAAAGGACAACAAGTTAATTTTGAAGTTACGAATTTACTATTTGATTCAACAACGATTCATTGGCATGGTATGCATGTTTCCTCAGAAAATGATGGCGGCCCTCATACTCCGATTGCTCCATTTACCGTTTGGTCGCCAAGTTTCGAGGTAAAAGACAAAGCATCAACTCTTTGGTATCACCCTCATTTACATCATATGACCAATATGCATGTTCAAATGGGAATTGCAGGAATGATAATCGTAAGAGACGAAGAAGAATCGGCTCTTCAGTTGCCTAGAACATATGGAATTGATGATATCCCATTGGTAATTCAAACCAAAGGATTTACCAACACCAATCAAATAGTAGTAGAAACGGCAATGGACACTACGGTAATGGTAAATGCAACTATTGACCCATATGTTGACTTACCTGGTCAGGTAGTTCGACTTAGGGTATTAAATGGCTCTTCAGAAAGAGTCTATAACTTGGGATTATCTAATGGCAATTCATTTTTTGTCATCGGAACAGATGGCGGATTACTCGCGGCTCCGGTAAGTAAAAACAGGCTAAAACTAGCTCCAGGTGAACGAGCAGAAATCTTGCTTAATCTTCAAGGAATGGAAGGACAAACAATAAAATTGATGTCTTTTTCTTCAGAATTACCTAATGGTACTTATGGCGCTGCACAACCTGGTATGGGACCTGGACAAACGATTGCGAATTATTCTTTAAATCCGTTAAATGGTTCTAATTTTAATTTACTTACTATTCAAATAACATCACCTACAGGCAATCCTATTTTCACGATTCCTTCAACTCTAGTTAGTCCAACTCCTTGGATAGAAGGCACTCAAAATGCAACAAAAACATTAACGTTTAGTCCACAAAATATGGGACCAACGGCCATAGCGGGTCCTTTTTTCATTAATAGCACCCTATTTAATATGGATGTGATAAATTATCAAATCCCCTTAAATAACATTGAAATTTGGACACTTCAAAATAACACACCAATCGCACACCCCTTCCATATTCATAATGTACCATTTTATATTTTGGATATAAATGGCGTTGCCCCTCCACCTGAATTAGCAGGTAGGAAAGATGTTGTGTTGGTTCCAGGTGGACAAGGAACTGTTCGATTCATTACTAAATTTGAAGATTTCGCTAATGAAAACGTACCTTATATGTATCATTGTCACATGCTTACGCATGAAGATGGTGGAATGATGGGACAATACATTGTTTACGACCCTCAAAATAATCTCCTTGATCCGGAACAATCTGCTCTAGAAATGTATCCCAATCCGGTACTTGAAGAACTTTTTATAAAAACGAATACTGAATTCAAACAATTTAATATCGTCGATCCAACTGGAAGTATTATCCAACATGCTTCTATGCCCGATAACAACAAAATAAACCTTGCCCAATTGAAAGCTGGAGTCTATTGGATTGAGTTAATAGATATAAACAAACGCTTGACAAGAAATAAAATAAGTAAACTATGAACCAGTTTACCAAGCCTCTGGTAAATATATACCTATTTCAATCCAATCACTTGAATAACTGATGCTTTACCAAAATGATATTGTCCTTCATTAACGTCTCTCTCTACCATTTCAATTTGAATGGAGGTAAACGCATCAAAATCAGATCTCAATTCCTCTTCTGAATACAATAATTTATCAGACATCGGTCCTCCGGTTTTGAAATTTAATTGGTTTTTGTGATAAGCTTCCATGACTAATTTACCACCTTGTTTCAAAGCTGAATAAACCTGCTTGTGCACATATTTTCTTAGTTCTTCGGGAAAATGTCCAAAAATTAATACAATTCCATCCCATGTATTTGGTTCGAGTATGACTTCGGCCAAATCAGCACAAATAGTTTCAAGTTGAACGTTATTTTCTTCAGCCAAACGCTGCATCTTTTGTATACCAGATTCCGAATAATCAATACACGTAATTTGATGACCCATTTTTGCCAAATAGACACCATTTCGTCCTTCTCCTTCAGCTAGACAAAGGATTTTTGATCCGGTTTTAAACTCGTTTGTTTGTAAAAAATCATTTGCTGCTTTACCGTACGCAAAATTCTCCTCTTGGTAGCGTTGGTTCCAAAAATCTTTATCCATAATCAATTAGTTAACCTCTTCAAAAACAATTTCATCATCCCGTAAGTCATCGGATTTCTTCGATTCCGAAATTCCACATCCTTGCGGACCACAACAACCTAAATTGAAAAGTGACATCCCCATAAAACCGGCACCAAAAAACATAAATAGGTATTCATGCGATTTAAATCCATCATACAACACGAATGCTCCAAGGACAAGTCGCAAAAATCGCATGGCATGCCAATTAGTAAATAACCTTTCTTTCATAATTCTTTTAAATACGAAAAGACGATAATTAATCTATCGTCTTTTCTAGTTCAAATTTTATTTTTTTCATAATAAAGTACTAGGACAAACATATTCTGTTTTTGGTATGGCTGTTTTAAGAATTTCAGTCATTCCACCCTCCACATCAACAAAATCATGATATCCACGTGATTTTAATATAGAAGCGGCAATCATACTGCGATAGCCACCAGCACAATGCAATATAAACGGTTGGTTGGATGGTATTTCAGCAAAATGTTGGTTCAATTGATTCAATGGTAAATTAATCGCATTTACTACATGTTCCGAATCAAATTCACTTTTTTTACGGACATCAATTATGATTGGATTTTCAGCGTGTTTTTTCTCGAAATCAATAGCCGAAATCCTACTAACTTGATCAATTTCCTTGTTTTCATTTTTCCATGATTCAAATCCATCTTTCAGGTAACCAATCGTATGATCATACCCAACTCGTGATAAACGGATGATTGCTTCTTCTTCTCGTCCTGAATCTGTTACTAATAAAATTTCTTGTTTGATATCAGAAATCATTTCTCCCACCCACATAGCAAAACTCCCGTCTAAGCCAATATTAATTGAATTAGGAATAAACCCACGAGCAAAAACCTCAGGTGACCTTGTGTCCAAAATCAACGCTTCCGTTTCATTAGCCACTACTTCAAACTCGGTTGGATTTAACGCTTTCTTACCTCGATCCATGACCGTATCTAAACTATCATATCCTTTAATATTCATTAATACATTTTTTGGAAAATAAGCAGGTGGTGCAGTAAGTCCAGTAAGTAATTCATCAATAAATTCTTCACGGGTCATATCCGCTCTTAAAGCATAATTCGTTCTTTTTTGATTGCCCAACGTATCGGTGGTTTCCTTGCTCATTTTTTTACCGCATGCACTACCTGCTCCATGATTAGGATAAACAATCAAATCATCAGACAAGGGCATAATTTTATTGCGCAATGAATCAAACAAATGGCTTGCTAATATTTCTTGGGTTAAATCTTCAACAACATGTTGAGCTAGGTCTGGTCGTCCAACATCACCTATAAATAGCGTATCACCTGTTATAATTCCATGCTCCTTGCCTTTTTCATCTACAAGCAGATAGGTTGTACTTTCCATGGTATGTCCCGGTGTATGTATAACCTTCACTTGATAATCACCAACTTGAAACACTTGATTATCCTTCGCTATCAAAGCATCAAATCCCGGTTTTGCTGTTGGGCCATATACTATCACTGCGCCCGTTTTTGCTGCTAAATCCAAATGTCCTGAAACAAAATCAGCATGAAAATGAGTTTCAAATACGTATTTAATTTTTGCTCCATCAGCTTTT
>CAZTFG010000096.1:6757-8414 GCA_964612725.1 uncultured Lishizhenia sp.
AGGGTTGCACTTCGCGCAATGGGTCAAAAATAGCCACTTCACCGTTACTTTCGAGGTAGTATGCCGCATGAGCAATACAACCCGTATAAATTTGTTCTACCTTCATCTTTTTGTTTCTTTTTTAATGTTAACTCCCACAAAGTTAAAGTCAAACTTTTTCCTAATTTGTGATATAGGTTACATTTACAACTGACATTCATCCAACTAGTATAGCCCCAACAGTTAGCAAAACTAACTGGATAACAAAAATTACAAACCCAAATAAAAGTCCTTTTTTACCGCCTGTAATCAAGGCTTTAAAACTTACTTTTAGTCCAATTGCAGCCATGGCAATGGTTAATACCAATTTTCCTAAAAATTCGCTTGTTTGAATTAATTCCTCGGACATTGGAAAAATTGAACTGTAAATCGAAATGATAAAAAATCCAATGAGATACCACGGCAATTTCACATAATCCCTCCAGTGCTTCATTGACTTTCGATTCACCAAAAAGTTAAAAAAAAGCAAAGCTGGGGACAACAGAGCAACGCGCGCTAATTTAATTGTCATGGCTGATTCACCGATTTCATCGGATAAGGCATAACCTGCACCGACAACATTACCAACCGAATGTAACGAACCGCCAATCAAAATCCCGACTTGATTTAGGCTAAATGGAAGCCTAACCAATATTATGGGAATTAAAATCATTCCAATTGAACCAAATAAATTTACCACCGACATTGAAACAGCAACATCTTCTTTTTCTTTGGATACTGAAGGCGCAAAGGCAGCGATAGCAGAAGATCCACAAATAGCTGTTCCAAAACCAATTAGCCAGCCTGTTGAACTAGGACAGTTAAACTTTTTAGCGAGAAAATAAATGGAGAGAAGAACTAAAAATACGGTAATTAAAATCACTAAAAAACTTCCAACACCTAAATGAGCAATATTTTTATAATCAATGCTAAAAGCAAGGAAAATAATGGAAAACTCTAACATTTTGCCACTTGTAAAGGAAAGTCCGGATTGAAACTTTTGAGGGATTTCAACCATATTATTTATACCAATTCCAATTAGTAAAGCAACTAATATACTATTAAGAAAACTTGGGGTGTAACCACCTAAAAAAATAGCAGAAATACCTATGAGGGAAGCAACCCAAACACCATTTAAATCCTTTTTATTGAAAATCATATTAATGTTTCAACTCTCCGGACCAATTACTAATTCCTCCATCCAAATTATATACTTTTTTAATCCCCTTTTGCTGTAATAGTTCTGCGGCTTTTGAACTTCTACCTCCACTTCTACAATATACAACATACCCCTTTGTTTTATCTAATTTTTCAATGTTTGATTCAAAATTGGAATCATTGTAATCATAAAATAAAGTGGTTCCTGGTATGTATCCTTCAGCTACTTCACCCGGTGTTCGAACATCAATAACTACATTATTGGTATCCTTTACTAAGGAGGTAAACTCTTCTTGATTGATCATTTTTGGTTCTGACCCGGTGGCAGAAGCATCTGTTTGAGTCGAGCATGAACTCATGGATAAAATCGTTATTAATCCAAGGAATAAGAAAGATACAGTTTTCATTTTAAGCTAAATAGTTGGGTTACGGTTTATTTTGCTGCAAAGATATTGATCCAAAAACACCTGCTAGGTGACTC
>CAZTFG010000097.1:0-8379 GCA_964612725.1 uncultured Lishizhenia sp.
TTTTGGCGTATACACACTTTCCAGGCGTGCTCCTTCAACCACTCGGACACCTCTCCTTTCGCTTCAAAGAGCGGCTAAATTACAACATTTTTTATTTGAATATTCAAATATGAAGTAATTTATTTAATTCTTAATAATTCTTTGATTTGAAGAAGTATTAATTCCTTTACATACAATTGAATATGATCCTTGAGCTAAACCAGAAATATTCAAATTATACAATTTTACATTATCATTTATCTTTTCAGAATGTAATACTCGACCTGTAACATCAACTAATTGAATTTCAGTTAATTTCTCTTGAACATTATTTAAATCAACTGTAACCATCTCATGCGCAGGGTTCGGATAAACAACCACATTGTTTATAGTTGACTCATCTAAACCAACACCTCCACCTGCAGTAATGTTAATTGTGTAATCTTCCACCTCACCATACGTTGAAACAGCACATGGATCGATAGCGCCATCAACAGAATACGAAATTCTAACTCGCATTCTTACAGCTCCAGTGATTGCCGAGGTTGGAACTGTAAACGTGAATTGATTACTCCATCCGGCAGCTACAATAACATAACCAACTCTTTCGGTAGAACTAAATGTAAAATCATTATTATAATCAATCCATACAGCGATTTCATCATCTGTATAGGCTTGACCAATTGTTGCTCCAACAGCTGGTGTTACTGTAACAGTGTATTGAGTACCTTTAGCTAAAGAGGTACTAGTAGAGGCATAACTAATATATCCACCTGCTGTACATGCAGTAGTATTATTAATTGTGTTTAATGAAACATTCTGAATATATTCATCACAAGTACCAGAAACTGACGGGGTACAAGGACCAGTAGCAGCTGCTACAATAATGTAGTTCGTTTTAACTTCTGCATCAGAACCTTGCGCGTTAGTCGCAGTTAAGGTTACTGTATATTGACCTATAGTATTAAAAGTCACTTGAGGATTTTGTGATGTCGCCGTTGTTCCACCCGCATAAGTCCAACCAGTAGCAGGAGAAATTGCCCAAGCCCAAGAGGTAGGAACGCCTGTACTTTGATCTGTAAAACTTACCGTTGTTGCAGGAGTTACGTTTGTCTGATTTGCAACGAAATTTGCAACAGGTGCAACTGGAGTAGTAGGTGTACATGGGTTAGCAGATCCAGCTAATGTTAAAACACCACTATTTGTTGGGTCTAACCATGGTTTCAATTGTTTCGCTTGAGTAGTACCATTTGATGTCCAGTGATAAGACATTTTACCATATTGGTCAGGTGAGTTTAATGCGGTACAAAATGAACCTCCACCCGTTAAGGTACCAATAATATATCCTTGACTGTTATTAAATAACGGTGATCCAGATGACCCCCCCTCAGTAACACCATGACCATTTGCGTTTGCAGTCCATGTTACTCTCCAATGTGAACCGGTAGCTGTTCCCCATTGTGTACTTACTGTATTACCTGAGAATGTTGATATTTTTTTAATGTCTCCTGCTGGATGATGTATACCAGTACCACCTGTTGTTGCAGTTGTGTTAGCATTCCAACCATTCCAATAAGCATTAAAATTAGCTGATTTTAGCGTTGTAATAGTAGCGGCTTCGTTTGCTGCTGAACCTAATTGAACTAACAAAAAGTCTGACCCAGAATCACCACCGTTATCTGCAGAATCTGCTTTACGAACACATCCTGTAATGAAATAGTCGTCTAGGGTACCAGCAGTTGAAGGGTTGGTGCAGTTAGGCGATTCGTATCTAAAGTAAAATTTCCATTGTGTCATATTTGCTGCACTGGTAGAAACACCACAATGAAGAGCTGTTAAAAAATAAGGTTTACAGTCTTGAGCTGTATTATTCACTAATGAACCAGTACACCAACCAGCGCTGCCTGTTTCAACAACATATATACGAGCAACACCTCTTTTTTCATCTTGCCATGTATCTCCAACAGGAGTACAATTGATATTTACCTCACAAGTTTCTGACTCATTTATTTTTTCTTTTTTTGCATATCCAGTTGAACGATAGTTATGCATGACACGATCAATAAGAATTTCAGATGGTTGTGTAAACGCAGGTTCATGTAGTATTAGCACCAAGTCATCACCACCACACAATGCTGCATTTTGACGAAAATGATCTTCTACATCCGATGATGTTAGAGTATTGTGAACGTTTTTACCATTTAAATCGGTTATTTTTAATGTAGTACCGCCATAAATTTTGAATGTTTCAAACAAGAAGCTAAGTGCTTCAGCATCTGGGGAATTGACACGTAACTTCCAAGTTCTACTACCATCTGTATTATTGGTCCATACTCCTGAATTTTCAGTTGTAATGTTCGTGAACTGAGCTACACCAATGCGATAAAGAAGTCCTTGTTTATCTCTTGTGATATCCTCTGCTTGAATTTGAGATAAATTTAATTTGGGAAGTTTTAATGCTGGAATATCATTATATGAAATTACTGAAGATGTTTGTGCAGTAATAGCTGTTATAGCAAAAACGCAAATAGCAAGTAATAGTTTTTTCATGTTTTAGAAATTAGTTTAGGTAACAAATATAAAAATTTATTGTTGTTGAGAAAAATTCTAAATAAAAAAAGAGGTTTTCCAAAAGAAAACCTCTTTTTCAATGAAATCTTAAAAATAAAATTCTACCCAGAACACATCTCACAAGCATCTGGATTATCTAATGAGCAAGCAATAGCAGCTTGTTGATCTTCTAACGATTTAGCAGTTAAAGCTTGAGCTGCTGTTTCTTCAACAACACTTTTATCAACCGTAAATTTAATAGCATCAGTAGCAGCTTTCGTTCTAAGGTAATACATCCCTGTTTTTAATCCTTTTTCCCAACCATAAAAATGCATGGAAGTTAATTTACCAAAATTGGCATTTTCCATAAAAATATTCAACGATTGAGACTGACAGATGTATGCACCTCTATCTGCTGCTTGATCAATAATAGCTTTTTGAGATATTTCCCAAGCTGTTTTATATAGATCTTTTAAATGTTGAGGAATTTCAGAAATATTTTGAATTGAACCGTTAGACGCCATAATTTTTTGACGCATATCTTTATTCCAAAGGCCCGCTTTAACTAGATCTTTTAATAAATGTTTGTTTACAATAATAAACTCACCTGAAAGTACACGACGGGTGTAAATATTAGAAGTATATGGCTCAAAACATTCGTTATTCCCAAGTATTTGAGCGGTTGATGCTGTTGGCATCGGAGCTAATAAAAGAGAATTTCGTACACCATATGTTTTAACTTCTTCTTTTAAGACATCCCATTCCCAACGAGAGCTTGGTGTAACATTCCACATATCAAATTGGAAAACTCCTTTTGATACAGGAGACCCCTCAAAAGTTTCATAGGCACCGTTTACTTTTGCCAGGTCTTTCGATGCTGTCATGGAAGCATAATAAATGGTTTCGAAGATTTCAGCATTTAATTTACGGGCTTCGTCAGATTCAAACGGATATTTCAATAAAATAAATGCATCAGCCAAACCTTGAACACCTAATCCAATAGGTCGATGTCTTAAATTCGAATTTTTAGCTTCTTCAACTGGATAATAATTCTCGTCAATGATTTTATTTAAATTGACAGTAGCTTGATACGTTACTTCAAATAATTTGTTGTGGTCGAAAGTACCTTCTTCTGTAATGTATTTAGGAAGAGCAAGTGATGCCAAGTTACAAACAGCGATTTCATCAGGAGCCGTATACTCAATAATCTCGGTGCACAAGTTGGAAGACTTAATTGTACCTAAATTTTGTTGGTTTGATTTTGAATTTGCTGCATCTTTATATAGCATATAAGGAGTACCTGTTTCAATTTGAGATTCTAGGATTTTAAACCAAAGATCTTGTGCTTTGATTGTTTTTCTTCCTTTTCCTTCATTTTCATAACGCGTGTAAAGTGCTTCAAATTCTTGGCTATGTGTATCAGATAAACCTGGGCACTCATGCGGACACATCAATGTCCAGTCTCCATTTTCTTTAACACGTTTCATGAATAAATCTGGAATCCACAAAGCATAGAATAAATCTCTTGCTCTTTGTTCTTCCTTACCATGATTCTTTTTTAGGTCCAGAAAATCAAAAACATCAGCATGCCAAGGTTCTATATAAATTGCAAATGAACCTTTACGTTTACCACCACCTTGATCTACATAACGAGCAGTGTCATTAAAAACACGTAGCATTGGAACGATTCCATTAGATGTTCCATTTGTACCTTTAATGTATGATCCTGTAGCACGAATGTCATGAATAGCTAACCCTATACCTCCTGCAGACTGAGATATTTGAGCAGATGATTTCAGTGTGTCGTATATTCCTGAAATACTATCACTTTTCATTGTTAATAAAAAGCATGAGGACATTTGAGGTTTTGGTGTTCCTGAATTGAATAGGGTAGGTGTAGCATGTGTAAACCAACCTTCAGACATCAAATTATACGTTTTAATTGCCTCTTGAATGTCATTTTTATGAATTCCTAAAGAAACACGCATTAACATTTGTTGTGGTCGTTCTGCAATTTCGCCATTCAATTTCATTAAATAAGAACGAGTAAGCGTTTTGAAACCAAAATAATCATAACGGAAATCACGGTCATAGATTATACTAGAATCTAATACATCTCTATTGTTCATTACAATTTCATAGACGTCATCAGCTAACAATGATGCTTGTTGTCCTGTTTTTGGATCTATATAATTATGTAAATCCTCCATTACTTCGGAGAAAGTTTTCTTTGTTTCTTTGTGTAAGTTGGAAACAGCAATTCTAGATGCCAATAAGGCGTAATCTGGATGATCAATCGTTTTTGCAGCCGCAACTTCAGCCGCTAGATTATCTAAATCCGTCGTTGAAACTCCATCATAAATCCCTTCAATTACCTTCATCGCCACCGCTTCTGGTGAAACTAACGGGTCTAATCCGTAACACAATTTTATTATTCTCGCTGTAATTTTATCAAACTTTACAGCCTCCTTTCTCCCATCTCTTTTTACTACGTACATGTAATTCTATATAAAATCGTTATTAAAAATCTTCGTCCATTGAAAAGGTATGATTGTCGGTACCACCAGACAATACACCTGCTTTTTGATATTCACCTACTCTTTTTTCGAAAAAGTTTGTTTTCCCTTGAATGGAAATCATATCCATAAAATCAAAAGGATTAGCAACATTGTATACTTTTTCATTTCCTAACTCAACCAGTAGTCGATCAGCAACAAACTCGATGTATTGACCCATTAAATCGCTATTCATTCCAATCAAGCGTACGGGCAATGCATCTGTTACAAATTCTTTCTCAATTTCTACTGCATCAGTGATAATTTGTTTAACTGCCTCTTTGGATAGTTTATTTTCCAAGTGGTTGTTGTATAATAAACAAGCAAAATCACAATGTAATCCCTCATCGCGTGAAATTAATTCATTCGAAAACGTAAGGCCAGGCATTAATCCTCGTTTCTTTAACCAAAAAATGGAGCAAAAAGAACCAGAAAAAAAGATTCCTTCTACTGCTGCGAATGCAACCAATCGTTCAGCAAAATTACCCTTATCTATCCATCGCAACGCCCATTCAGCTTTTCTTTTTACGCAATCCAATGTGTCCATTGCATTGAATAAATGATTTTTTTCTTTTGTGTCTTTGATGTAGGTATCTATCAACAAAGAATATGTTTCAGAGTGAATATTTTCGATAGCAACTTGGAAGCCATAGAAAAATTTCGCTTCTGTGTATTGTACTTCTGAAAGAAAGTTTTCTGCTAAATTTTCATTCACAATACCATCTGATGCGGCAAAAAATGCTAATACATGTTTCACAAAATGACGTTCATCATCGGTTAGTTTATTTTCCCAATCGATTAAGTCAGGAGATAAATCAATTTCTTCAGCCGTCCAGAAGCTAGCTTCCGCTCTTTTGTAGAAACTCCAAATATCATTGTGTTGGATAGGGAACAGAACAAATCGGTTCTTATTCTCAGCTAAAATTGGTTCAATGTGTGCCATTTTAAAATTTCGTTTTTTTCTGTTTTCCTATCAAGCAGTGAAAAAAAAGGACTTAAATGTATGTTTCAATACATCATCCGTTTGTTTTTCAGTAAGTTAAATGTTTCCCTTTCTCGTTAAAGACTGTTCATATTGGAACAGTTTGTTACATTGATGAGGGCATACAAAATTTGTCAAAATTCTGACGTTTCGCAATTAAAAAAATTAACAATTTTCCAATGTTATTAACAACTCAAAACGCAAACGTAGAAAGAGCTTAGGATTGTGCGTTTATTAACATAAAATGGAAAGATATTCACACAAAAACTTCTGATAAACACGATAATTTTTTTTTCCTTTTCAACTGCTTGATTTTACGTTTAAAACCTATTGAATTGTCATCTAAATTAAGTAAGTTTGAAAAATTAAGCAATCTTTTTTTAAGTAGTTTATAAACAAGAAAATGTTCAAAGAACCATGAATCTTTAACAGTAAAAGGAATAATGATTAAGAAATTTTTTTACTCGATTTTTGCGGATATCACCCATTTAATTTTCCCAGAAAAATGCCTTCATTGTTCAACTGAATTAGTTAAACTTGAAAATCATATTTGCGATTTTTGTCGAAGTGATATTTCCTATACATTTTTTGAGAATTTTAAGGAGCCAAATGAAATGGATAAGTTATTTTGGGGAAGAATTCCTGTTGAATCTACTTATGCCTTATTTTATTATAAAGAAAGGACCATTTCTCAAACATTATTACACGCTTTAAAGTATCAAAACAATCATAAAATTGGAGCCTTCTATGGTGAATTAATCGGACGCAAGATCAAAGAAAATCCAATGTATTCATTTGATGCCTTAGTTCCAGTTCCAATTCATCCAAAAAAGAAATTTACAAGGGGATACAATCAAGCAGAAATAATAGCACAAGGCATTTCTTCCCAATTAGATATTCCTGTTCTTACTGATTTTACAACAAAATTGAAACACACGGAAAGCCAAACTAGAAAGTCGATGATGGAACGTTGGCTGAATAGCACAGAGGTTTTTACTACCAATAAAACCCTTGAATCGATAAATCACATTGCTATTGTGGATGATGTACTCACGACAGGGGCAACCTTGGAACACCTCTCTAATTCTATTCGGAAAACTAATCCTGATGTAAAAATTAGTTTTATTACTTTAGCTCTAACAAAATGAAAATACTAATAGTTGGTGGGGGAATAGCGGGTATAAGTGTCAGTTTACAATTGATAAATCGCGGTATTAATGTGAGTGTAATAGATAACGGAATAAATCAATCGACAAGTGTGGCAGCTGGATTGATTAACCCTATTGTTTTTCGGAGAACAACTAAATCTTGGCGCGCAGATGAATTTATTCCTTATTTGGAAGCGTTTTACCAAGAATTAGAACGTATGTCAAATTCAACGTTTTTTTTCCCTTTGAAAATTAGACGAGTTTTTTCTTCAGATCAAGAACAAAATGATTGGAAAAAGAAAGAGGAACGAGCAGATTATCAGCATTTTTTGAAAAAAATCACCAAACAAGACAATGAATATAATTTGGTTCCTTGTCCATATGGTACAGCTCGCGTCGATAAATGCTTCTGGGTAAATTCACTAGAATTTATGGAAGCAGGAAAACGCGTAATTGAAAAACAGGGACTCTGGATAAATCAGCCCTTTGATTATTCTAAATTTGATGCCAAAGACAAAAAATATGAGGATATCGCATATGATTCAGTTGTTTTTTGTGAGGGATATCAGGTGAGAAATAATCCCTTATTTAATTTATTGGCTATTAGTCCAACGAAAGGACAAGTATTGACGGTGTCTGCTCAAACTTTGCCAGAGGATGAATCATTAAATAGAAAGTGTTTTGTTCTACCATTGGGAGAAAATCGATTTAAAATAGGTTCAACTTATGAGTGGGATTCAACCAACGTAACTATAACCGATGAAGGAAAGCAACATATATTAGAGAATTTAAGCGTATTAGTGGATGAATCTCCTGTTATTTTAGAACAAGAAGCTGGAATTAGACCTACCACCATTGATAGAAGGCCATTTATTGGAGAACATTCAATTTATAAAGGAAATTATATTTTTAATGGATTAGGAACAAAAGGATATATGATTGCACCACTTTTATCAAAAGAATTCACTAATTTTTTATTAGATGGTATTGAGTTAAACCCAGAAGTTTTCGTTTATAGAAGGGAGAAGTAGCTTTTTTTATTGCAATTTTTATAAGAAATATAATTATTCGACTTATTTTTTTGTTACTTTTGCCTCCTAACTGAAATGTGGTCTCGTGGCCGAGCGGCTAGGCACCGGTCTGCAAAACCGTCTACTCCGGTTCG
>CAZTFG010000098.1:0-8375 GCA_964612725.1 uncultured Lishizhenia sp.
CAAATGGGATTAATGGAAAAAGGATTGTCTTGGTTACAATTATTTATTGCATTATCACCAATGTTAGGATTCTTAGGTACGGTAATCGGGATGATCCAAGCATTTGATAAAATCGTAAAAGATGGTCAGGTTTCTCCAACAACGGTTGCGGATGGTATTAAAGTTGCCCTTTTAACAACTGTATTTGGTTTGATTTCTGCGATGTTCCTTCAAGTATTTTATAACTATATCACAGCAAAAATTGATGATTTAGTGAATGAAATGGAGAACGCATCAATTTCGTTAATTGATATCCTTTTGAAAAATAAAGTAGTTAAGTAATTCTATTAAATTTCAAAAATCATGGATGCAAAAAAAACAGCGCTACTACTTAACATTATAAAGTTTGTACTTTCTGGTGTTGGTGTATTAGCATGTATATTGGTCATTAATGGACCAAATACGAACGCGGGAAGTCAAGTGGTTGAAGAATTTAGAGATGGATTCGAAATGTCTTTCGCTATGTTATTCACAATTGCCGTTATTATTGCATGTGTTGCAATGATCATTGCTTTCTTTGCTATTCACTTTATCAGTCAGCCTAAAAAAACAGCATTATCAATTATGGGGATTTTAGTTTCCTTTGTTGTTTACATGGTTTTCTATGTCGCTGGTACAAGTGATACAAGTAAAAGTTTATTGTTGAAAAATGAAGTGTCAGATGGTGTTGTTTTAACAACCACAGCAGGGCTGTATACAACTTTTGTAGCCTTGGCAGTAGCTGTATTGGTAATCATATTTCTTCCTATTTATAACCGTTTCAAAAAATAAGAATGGCTAAGAGAGAAGTTCCAGAAGTGAATGCAGGATCAATGGCAGATATTGCCTTTCTTTTGCTAATTTTCTTCCTTGTGACAACCACAATGGATAAGGATACAGCTTATTTACGAACTATTCCTCAAAAAATAAAAGTCGATAAGCCCATTGAACTAGAAAAGAAAAATGTATTATTGATTAAAGCAAATAATGATCAGTTTTTCATTCGTGGGAAAATTTTTGAAAACCCGGATTTGATTTCAGATTACATTATTAAGTTCTATCAATTCAATCGCAATCGTGTAGGTGAAATATACAATTCGGAATTCCCATTGTATTTTTACACAAACATTGCTGAAGCAGAAGCAGATTTCAATAAGTCGATGGAACGACTAAATAAGTTGAAAAATGCTGGTGTTACTAGCGGCCCAAAGTTTGATATGACTAATGAAATTTTTTCCAAAGCTGAAAAGACTTTTTATGGTTTAAAACTTTATGGAGCTCCTGTTCCAACAATTTCTGGAGAAGCACATATTCGTATTGAGGTTAAAGAATCTACTCCCTACAGTACGTTTGCTAAAATACAAGCCGAAATTGAAGAAGCTTTATTCATTTTACGTGATGAAGAATCTAAGAAATTGTTTGATGAAGGTTATGGTGCTTTGAGTAGAAAAGCCGAACAAGAAAAAGGTAATAAAGAATTGGGTTATAAAGTATTTTTACTAGAATTTTTATATCCGCAACGAATTATAGAAGTCGCACCTAAAAATTAATTTAAAATGTCAAAATTTAAAAAAGGTGGTAGAGGTGCTGCACCAGCGGTAAATACTTCTTCTTTACCAGATATCGTATTTATGTTGTTATTCTTCTTCATGGTTGCGACAACCAGTAAAGAGGTCGACCCAACTGTTAAAGTTGATTATACTCCAGGGCAAAAATCTAGAGATTTAACACCCTATAAACAACGTTCAGAAGTAGATTTTATTTACTTAGGAAAACCGCGTAATAAAAGTAGAGAGTCTATGGGATATGTTTTATCATTAGATAACGTATTACAAGGAGCTAAAGACGATGGATTGTATACTTCTAATGTTGTTGGAAGATGGAAATTAGATAAATATAATCAAAAACCACCTCGCACGAAAGAGTCTGCTCCATTAGCAACTATTGTTACTTGTGTTAAAGCTGATAAAAATGCACCTTCAGGGATGATCTTTAAAATCAGAAAAGAACTACAAGACGTTCAAGCATATGCAATAGCTTATGCAGTGAAAGCGAAAGATTAATTTCAAAAATTTATTATTGAATGGCGGGTGGAAAATATACAGTTACCGCAGCGCTTCCATATGCTAATGGGCCTTTACATTTAGGTCATGTTGCTGGTGTTTATCTTCCTGCTGATATTTTTACGCGGTTTTTAAGGCTAAATGGAGACGATGTAGTATTTATTTGTGGTAGTGATGAACATGGCGCAGCAATTACTCTTAGAGCAAAAAAAGAAGGCGTAACACCTAAAGAAATTGTAGATAAATATCATTCTATTATATCGAGTTCATTCAAAAATTTTGATATTTCTTTTGATATTTTTCATAGAACATCCGATGAACTTCATCATAAAACTTCTCAAGAGTTTTTTCTCAAATTATATAACTCAAATAAATTCACCGAAGAAACAACTGAACAATATTTCGATGAGGAATATAACCAATTTTTAGCCGATCGATACATTACCGGGACTTGTCCAAAATGTGAGTCCTTAAACGCATACGGTGACCAATGTGAAAAGTGCGGATCCGATTTAAGCCCTCTCGATTTAATTAATCCTAAATCAACCTTAAGTGGAAAGAGCCCAATACTAAAAACCACCTCTCACTGGTACCTGCCAATGGATCAGCACGAGACTTGGCTGAAAGAGTATATTCAAGAAGGAGTACTTGATGGTAAGAAACAACATGATCCAAAAAAATGGAGAAATCAAGTAACTGGTCAATGCATGTCATGGATTAATGGTGGATTAAGACCAAGAGCCATGACAAGAGATTTGGATTGGGGCGTAAAAGTTCCATTACCCAATGCGGATAGCAAAGTACTATATGTATGGCTTGATGCTCCAATTGGATATATCTCAGCTACTAAAGCGTGGGCCGAGAAAAACAATAAAGATTGGAAAGAATATTGGATTAAAAAAGAAGAAAATGATCGGAAATTAATCCATTTTATTGGTAAAGATAATATCGTTTTTCATGCTATTATTTTTCCCATATTACTAAAAGATCATGGAGACTTTATCTTACCTGACAACGTACCTGCTTCTGAATTTTTGAATTTAGAGGGAGATAAATTTTCAACTTCTAGAAATTGGGCAGTTTGGCTTCACGAGTACTTAACATCATATCCAGATAGAGAAGATGAATTAAAGTATGTATTAACTTCTATAGCACCAGAATCCAAAGATTCAGAATTCACTTGGAAAGAATATCAAGCAAAAGTCAACAATGAACTTGCAGATATTCTAGGTAATTTCGTAAATAGGACACTTGTATTGACTCATAAATATTACGAAGGAAAAATTCCAAAACTTGGAGAACTGAAAGAAGTTGATGTAAATCTTATTCAAGAAATTAACTATTATCCAAAGAAAATAGCTGATTTAATTTATGCTTACAAGTTTAGGGAGGCACAATCAGAGGTGATGAATTTAGCCAGGCTAGGCAATAAATACTTGGCAGATCAAGAACCTTGGAAGATTATTAAAACAGACCCAAATAGAGTTGAAACAATCATTAATTTGTCGCTTCAACTTACAGCTAATTTAAGTTTGTTACTATTACCATTTTTACCTAAAACGGGTAAGAAACTTCAACAAATGCTTGGAATTGAATTAACAGATTGGCAAATTGGAGGTGATACATCAATTATGCAAGAAAACGCTTATATTCATGAACCAGAAATATTATTTACGAAAATAGACGATAGTATGGTTGAATTTGAAGTTAACAAATTGAAGGATACACATGCACCAAATGCCTTTGAACCTCAAAAAGAAGCAGTTGCTTTTGATGACTTTTCAAAAATGGACATTCGCTTAGGTACGATCATTTCTGCACAAAAGGTAGAAAAGGCAGATAAATTACTTCAATTAACCGTAAAAACTGGATTAGACGAGCGAACTATCGTTTCTGGCATAGCTGAACATTACAAACCTGAAGAAATTATAGGAAAAACGGTAGCTGTATTATTAAATTTAGCACCCAGAAAAATCAGAGGAATAGAATCTCAGGGAATGATTTTAATGGCAGAGAATGAACAGGGAGAATTAAGTTTTATGACACCTGAAAAAGCATTTGCGGCAGGCGGTTCAATTCGTTAATAAGCTCTTTCGTTCTTTTTTTCTTTCCAATTCATAAAAGCCTTATTAACCACCCTATTTCCTCCTTGAGTTGGATAATTACCTGTAAAATACCAGTCACCTAAATGATTAGGACAGGCTTTATGGAGATTTTCAACACGTTGAAAAATTATTTCTACTTCGGCATTGATATTTGGAGGAGTTAACAATTCCGCCACTTTCTTTGAAATTTGATCATCACTAAAAGGAGCATATATTTCTTGAACTACATTTTTAACTTCTTCCTTAGGTAGCTGTTGCTGAGCTATACATTTCGCATAAACAGAATCAATAATTTCAGACTGTCCCGTTTCATGTAATAAGGATATAGCTGCTTCGAAAGCAATAAAATCTCCCATTTTTGCCATGTCTATACCGTAGCAATCTGGATACCTAATTTGAGGAGCAGAAGAAACAACAACTATTTTTTTAGGGCCTAATCGATCTAAAATTCGTAAAACACTTTGTTTTAATGTTGTTCCTCGAACAATGCTGTCATCAATAATTACTAAATTATCCTGTTGCTCTTTAACGCTTCCGTACGTTATATCATAAACGTGCGCCACCAAATCATCACGTGAATCATCTTGCGTAATAAAGGTTCTAAGTTTGGCATCCTTAATTGCAATTTTTTCAATTCGAGCACGCTGTAACAAAATATGTTCGATATCCGCTGCAGCTGGATTTGCACCCAAGGCTTTTATTTGATCAATTTTTACCAAATTTAAATGGTCTTCCAATCCTTTGATCATTCCATAAAAGGAAACTTCGGCCGTGTTTGGTATAAAGGAAAAAACACTGTTTTTTAAATCAAAATTAATCGACTCAAGTATTTGAGGAACAACAAGTCGCCCTAGATTTTTTCTCTCAGAATAAATATCCCTGTCAGAACCCCGCGAGAAATATATCCGTTCAAACGAACAAGCTAACTTCGTGCGTGGCACATTAATTTCCGTTTCCTGAACCTCACCCGATTTCTTAATAATCAAAGCGTGGCCTGGCGTTAGTTCTTTTATTTCGTCAGCCTTTAAATTGAATGCCGTTTGTATTACAGGACGTTCAGATGCCACCACACAAATCTCTTCATTTTCAAACCAAAAAGCAGGACGAATGCCATTTGGATCCCTCAAAACAAAAGCGTCTCCATGACCTAATAATCCAGCCATAGCATATCCACCATCCCAATCATTGGAAGCCTTTTTCAATATTTTCACCATATCAATTTCTTCAGCGATACGCGTATAAATATCCTTATTTGGTAAACCTTGAGCCTTATAATATTTAAACAATTCGTCATTTTCCACATCCAAGAAATGACCGATTTTTTCCATAACCGTTACGGTATCAGATTTTTCCTTGGGATGTTGACCTAGTCGCACGAGAACTTCAAACAAATCATCGACATTTGTCAGATTAAAATTTCCAGCTACCACTAAATTTCGTGTAATCCAGTTATTTTGTCTTAAAAAAGGATGACAACTTTCAATTGAATTACGGCCAAAAGTACCATACCTTAGGTGACCCAAAAACAACTCTCCAGTAAAACCAGCATTTTTTTTCAAGTAATCTACATCCTTTAAAAAAGCAGGATTTTCATCTGCAATTGTCTTAAAACGGCCATTAATTTGATCAAAAATATCTTGAATTGGGCTGCTTTTGATAGACCGAGTACGTGAAATATACCTGTCACCGGGTTCCATATCAAATTTAATGTTAGCAACACCCGCTCCATCTTGACCGCGATTATGTTGCTTTTCCATTAACAAATGCAATTTATTAATGCCGTAAAAGGCAGATCCGTATTTATCAAGATAAAATTGTAATGGTTTTTTTAACCTTAATAAGGCTATTCCACATTCATGTTTAATTGGATCGCTCATGGGATTATTCAGATAATTCTCTGCGAAATTACTTTTTTCAAACGAATTTTTAAGAACTATTTTGATTAAAACGCTAAACTAATTATGATAATATGAATATGAATGTTACTAATTGTTTTTCAGTTTTTTTACGTTATGAGTTAAATATAACTTGTCTATAAAAAATGGGCTAGATTATTTCATGTTTAAATAACACGAAAAAGAATAAAACAATGTAGAAATAAAAAATCCCGAATATTTCTACTCAGGATTTTTTGTGGTACCTCCAGGAATCGAACCAGGGACACAAGGATTTTCAGTCCTTTGCTCTACCAACTGAGCTAAGGTACCAGCCTAATTGGAGTGCAAATATATAAAATTGAAAAGGAATTACAAAATTCAATCAAAAATTATTTCTTAATAGTTTCGTAACACTTTTTTAAATAGCTCGTACTTGCATAGTTGGGTAGAAAAATGTACTTTTGCGCCCGCTAAATTAATTTAAACAAATTAAATGTTAAATATGGAATCAATGATGATTTATGTGCCTATTATAATGGCAGTTATCGGTTTGCTTTTTATGGCAATGAAAAGAGCTTGGGTGTTGAAGCAAGATGCTGGGGATGGTAAAATGAAAGAAATTTCTGATTATATCTATGAAGGCGCGCTTGCTTTTTTAAAAGCCGAATACCGACTTTTAGCTGTTTTTGTTATAATTGCTAGTGTTGTTTTAGCAGGAATTACATTTGTACCAGGCGTTAAAACACATTTATTAATAATTGTTGCATTCATTTTTGGGGCTATTTTCTCTGCGTTAGCTGGAAATATGGGTATGAAAATCGCAACCAAAACAAACGTACGTACTACACAAGCTGCTCGAACAAGTTTACCTCAAGCTTTAAAAGTATCGTTTGGTGGTGGTACAGTAATGGGATTAGGTGTTGCAGGTTTGGCTGTACTTGGGTTAACTGCATTTTTCATCTTTTTCTTTCATTTCTTTATGGGTGGTAAATGGACAACTACTGAAGATATGACTGTTGTTTTAGAAACTTTAGCAGGTTTCTCTTTAGGAGCTGAATCAATTGCCTTATTTGCGCGTGTTGGAGGTGGTATTTATACGAAAGCAGCGGACGTTGGCGCTGACCTTGTAGGTAAAGTAGAAGCAGGAATTCCTGAGGATGATCCAAGAAACCCGGCAACAATAGCCGATAATGTAGGTGATAATGTGGGTGATGTTGCAGGTATGGGAGCTGATTTATTCGGTTCTTACGTTGCAACCGTTTTAGCGGCCATGGTTCTAGGAAACTATGTAATCAAAGATATGGGTGGTTCAATCAGTGATGCTTTTGGTGGAATTGGTCCAATTTTATTACCAATGGCAATCGCTGGGTTTGGTATTTTATTCTCCATTATTGGAACAATGCTTGTTAAAATTTCTAGCAATGATGCTAAAGAAAAACAAGTTCAAGGAGCTTTAAATTTAGGGAACTGGGTTTCTATTGGATTAACGGCAATTGCTTGTTATGGTTTAGTAACTTGGATGTTACCAGAAACAATGAAAATGGACTTCTTTGGAGAGGGCATTAAAGAAATCTCTTCTTTACGCGTATTCTTCGCGGCAATTGTTGGATTGGTAGTTGGTGGCGTTATTTCTTCTGTTACTGAATATTATACAGGTCTAGGAACGCCCCCAGTATTAAAAATTGTACAAAAATCTGCTACAGGTGCTGGTACCAATGTTATAGCTGGTTTAGCTACAGGAATGATTTCAACTTTCCCAACTGTGTTATTATTTGCTGGTGCAATTTGGGGTTCTTATGCTTTAGCTGGGTTTTATGGTGTGGCATTAGCGGCTTCTGCCATGATGGCAACTACAGCTATGCAATTAGCTATTGATGCTTTTGGTCCTATTTCAGATAATGCTGGAGGTATCGCTGAAATGAGTGAATTACCAAAAGAAGTTCGTCAACGTACTGACATTCTTGATTCAGTAGGTAACACAACCGCAGCAACAGGAAAAGGATTTGCTATTGCTTCAGCTGCATTGACTTCTTTAGCATTGTTTGCAGCCTATGTAACTTTTACTGGAATTGATGGGATCAATATTTTCAAAGCGCCTGTTTTAGCCATGTTATTTGTTGGGGGTATGATTCCGGTAGTTTTCTCTGCATTAGCAATGAATTCTGTAGGTAAAGCTGCCATGGATATGGTTTATGAGGTACGTCGCCAATTTAGAGAAATTCCAGGTATTATGGAAGGAACAGGTAAACCAGAATATGGTAAATGTGTTGAAATTTCTACAAAAGCGGCATTGCGTGAAATGATGTTACCAG
>CAZTFG010000099.1:0-7132 GCA_964612725.1 uncultured Lishizhenia sp.
AATAGATCTTTATTAGTATCATAGATATAGTCATTAATTGTTAACTGTTGTTGCGCCCATAACCAGAAGTTACCGTAAGTTTGAGTAATTGTGATTAAAGCATATCTTCTAAAATCCCAATCTGGATTCATATCATTATTAGAAATATAACTTTGATATAATTCCACTACGGTTCTTTCATATTCTGATTTAATCAATTGTTTAGGGCGTAGCAATTCTAAATCTAACTTACCTTCTTCTGTTACTGTTCTGGTATAACCAGAAGGATATAGAATTGTATTACTCACATTATACCCCTTCTACACCATATTTCTCAGCCATTTTAGCTAACTTAAAATTAGTCTTATCTAATCTTTCTTGAGTTAGTTCCATAGCTTTTTGAATTCTTGGATCTGGTTTACCAGCTTGAAGATTACGATAGTTTAATAATTTAAACTCTAACATTTTAGCTTCATCTTTCATAGCTTCATTTGAATAAACTCCACTGATGGAGCGAATAGTAGCTTGGAATCGTCCAAAGGCACGTTCCATAGCATCTGAAATCTCACCCAATGTGCAACGTTCTCTCGCGCATCGAATGGCAATTTCTAGTAAATTTCCGTCCTGGTTTTTCGCTGCATTTTCAAGCTCAGTCAATAATTCTACAACACAATCATTGTTTCTATTTTTACGAACGGATAGTAATCGATTGACTTGTGATTCGCGCACCCTGGTATTGTCTACCTCTCGAATTTCAATGTTAGATTCTTCATCAATTTGATAGCGATTAACCCCTACAATGATATCCCTGCCTGAATCAATTCGTGCTTGTTTTTTTGCGGCGGCCTCTTCAATGCGCATTTTAGGAATTCCGGTTTCAATTGCTTTTGCCATTCCACCTAATTCTTCTACTTCTTCAATTAATTTCCAAGCTTCATTAACGAGTTCATTGGTCAAGTTTTCGATGAAATAACTTCCTCCGTATGGATCAATAACCGAAGTGATCCCTGTTTCTTCTTGCAAGTATATTTGAGTGTTTCGTGCAATTCGTGCAGAAAAGTCTGTTGGTAGAGCTATCGCTTCATCCAACGCATTCGTGTGTAGCGATTGGGTTCCGCCTAATGCTGCTGCTAGAGCTTCAATACATGTCCTTGCTACGTTGTTAAATGGATCTTGCTCAGTTAAGGACCAACCGGAAGTTTGACAATGCGTTCGTAAGGCAAGCGACTTTTCATTTGTTGGATTGAAATCTTTTACCAGTTTGGCCCAAATTAAACGTCCTGCGCGCATTTTAGCTATTTCCATATGATGATGCATGCCAATCGCCCAAAAGAAGCTTAAACGCGGTGCAAAATCATCAATTTTCATTCCTGCCTTGATTCCTGCGCGTAAATATTCCAATCCATCAGCTAAGGTATATGCTAATTCAATGGCGGCTGTTGCTCCAGCCTCTTGCATGTGATATCCTGAAATGGAAATGGAATTAAATTTGGGCATGTGGCGCGATGTATAACTGAAAATATCGGCGATGATTCGCATGCTAGGGCTCGGTGGGTAGATATAGGTATTGCGCACCATGAATTCCTTTAGAATATCATTTTGAATGGTACCGGAAAGTTCTTGAGGCTGCACCCCTTGTTCTTCTGCAGCTACAATATAAAATGCCATGATAGGTATAACCGCCCCATTCATGGTCATTGAAACGGACATTTCATTCAATGGGATTTGGTCGAATAAAATCTTCATGTCCTCCACTGAGTCAATTGCAACACCGGCTTTTCCAACGTCACCTATGACACGCTCATGATCAGAGTCATAACCACGATGAGTGGCTAAATCAAAAGCTACCGAAAGTCCTTTTTGTCCAGCAGCTAAATTTTTTCGGTAAAAAGCATTGGATTCCTCTGCTGTCGAAAATCCTGCGTATTGACGAATGGTCCAAGGCTTCACAGTGTACATGGATGCATAGGGTCCGCGAACGTTTGGAGCTATACCGGAAACGAAATTCAAATGGGCCAATTCAAGGTTGTCTTTTGGTGTGTAAATTGATTTTAATTCAATATTCTCAGCCGTTGAAAATGAATTAGTTTGATCTGATTTACTTGAAGTAATACTTGAATCAATATTGATATGTGTAAAGTCTATTTTTTTCATTGAATTTCAGTTTCTAGGCGCAAAAAAGAAAGGTTGTTAAACTGCTTGGCGGGTAGCCATTGATTGTTCGTTGGTTGAGGGTTGGGAAATTTGTTAATGCCAAGTATAACGGTTTCTGAATTTTTGATCATTTCGATCCGCTGATTAGCTTTTTCTTGCACAAGTCTTTGCCATTCTGTTTCTTTTTGAGTTGTGGGTAGTTGATCCATTGTTTTAAATAGTTCCCAGCTCTTTTCTGAAAGATTTTGCGTCAGTTTTTCAAGTGCATAACTTCCTCCTAAGGGGTCATTAACCGTGGCTAAATAACTTTCGTCTTGAAGAAGGTTGGAGATATTAAGCGCCATGCGTTGAGCGAGTTCTGATGCTCCTTGTATAGATTGTTCATCGTGTGGATGAATGATTAATCGATCAATTCCGCCAATAATTGCGCTCATCGCTTCTGTGGTTTGCCTTAAAAGATTTGTATGTGGGTCTTTTAACGACTTATTCACCCAGCCAACCTCAGCAGTAATTTGACAATTGTATGAGCAGGTATGTTCGGGTTGGTAATGCTTGATGAGGTTGCTCCAAAGGATTTTTAACCCTCTAAATTTGGCAATCTCAACGAGGTAGTTATTTCCAATTCCCATTCGAAAATGAATACATGCACTCGCTTGGTCTATAGATAGCCCCAGGTCTAGTAGTTTTACGAGTGCTTCATGCGCTTGTTCAATAACAAATCCTAACTCTTGAATTGCGTTTGCGCCACATTGATTAAAAGAAAATCCATCTATCTGAAAAATAGGAACTTGAATTGATTTTATTAAATCTTTTATTTCATTATTTTCAATACTATTGTTAGGAAGATTAAACGAACATTGAGGTAAAAGATCTTTAGGTATAAATTGAATTAAAGTAATAAAATCGGAGGGGTTTGTGAAGGTGAAAGTCGTATGAATATAGGTTAACTCAATTTCATTTAATACATGCTTCCAGTTGGTGTTTTCTGCCGCAACAAAATGAATATAGTCACAACCGGACATTAATGCGTGTAGCGCTTTTTTATTCGCTTCAATAGCGTTGGAAGTGTTTATTTCAATTCCATTTTTCCATTGATTGGACAGGGTTTTAAAACCGCGTTGAATTGGAAGACGGGTTGAGTCTTCTTGTTTTGGTGTTACAGAATCAGGGTAATGATACGTGGAATAGGTGATTTCTTCAATTTTATTGTGAATCAATAAGTTGGATTCATTTCCTTTGAGCTCTTTTAAAAGCTGTGCTTTCCACGCTGCTTCACTGGCTGGGTTGAATTCAGAAATCCATTGTTGTATCATGTAGCTTATTTTTGTGATACTAAATTACAATTTATTCTGTAATCCAATAGCAGGTGGTATTTCAAACAAGGGAAGACTTAGTTTTTATTTAAAAAATCTTATTCCAATATGCCTTAAAATCTACGAATTTGAATAGGTCTTTTCCTCGGCTCATTTCAACTTGAGTCACTTTATTTTCTTTATGTACTAGTTGGAAGCCCATTATGGGTGATTTAACTTTTCTATTCGTGAGTTGACTCAATGTACCAAATCGAAGGTCTTGGAAAATGACTGTGTCTTTTTTGATTGCTAAATTGTAATAGCCGTTTGAAATGAATTTTAACTGGTCTGAATAATCTTTTCCGTTCCATGTTAACGAATCAAGTTTTTTCTGATTTTTCGGTATTACATCTACCTCCTTCGGGTTGAAAGGTTTGAAAATAGATTTATAGCCTACATAATAATTGCTTTCATCTTCTCCCAAAATCATCCAATAAAAACTTGTTAATGGCATTGGGGTAACCATTTCATTTTTAGTTGTATAATTAGCTTTACTGAAATAATTAGTTGAATTAGATAAGATGATTAATTTCACAATTACTCCCCAAATTAAATAGGCGCTAGAATAGTAAATCCCAAACCAATTGATTCTTGATCTCCACCGATTGCTTGGTTTCATAAACAATAGTATTGTTAAACATATTCCAAAGGGAATCGTATACAAGGGGTCGATGACAAAAACCGTATTGAAGGTTATGCGGTAATCCAATGGCCAAAGAAATTGAGTTCCGTAGTTGGTGAACATGTCCAACATAGGGTGTGTTATGATTCCGAGAAAGAAAAGCCAGAACCACGTTTTATAAAGGAATTTTTGCTTGTAAATACGGTGGACAACATATGCGAAGAGCGGACTGAACAATACGGCAAAAAGTATGGAATGGGAGAAGCCTCGATGAACCAAAGCTGCATCAATTGGGTGATAAATGAAGCGTAGTAGTACATCTAAATCAGGGATAGTGCCGGCAATTGCTCCCCAAAGTGGTGCTTTATTTCCAAGTTTCTTTCCTCCAACAGCTTCTGCAACCGCTGCGCCTAAAACAATTTGCGTAAGTGAATCCATGTGTGTTAATCTAATAAATCGGGTCTTCTATCTTGCGTGCGCTGCAACGCTTGTTCTTCGCGCCATTTTTCGATGGCAGGCAAATTTCCGGATAGTAAAATTTCTGGCACTTTCCATCCATTGAATTCTGGAGGGCGCGTATAAACAGGGGGAGAAAGTAAATTATCTTGAAAACTGTCTGTAAGCGCTGATGTTTCATCGTTCAATACTCCAGGGATTAATCGCACCACAGTATCCACTACTACTGCAGCTGCCAATTCACCACCAGATAATACATACGAACCAATGGAAATTTCTTTTGTAATGTAATGTTCTCTAATGCGCTCGTCTACTCCTTTGTAATGACCGCAAAGTATCATTAAGTTTTCAGTCAATGACATAGAGTTACAGTCGCTTTGTTCCAGTACTTTCCCATCAGGTGTCATGTATATGATTTCATCGTAGGTGCGTTCGTTTTTCAGCTTTTCAATTACAGCAGATATGGGTTCAATAGAAAGAACCATGCCTGCGCCGCCTCCGTATTGATAATCGTCTACATTTTTATGTTTATCTGTTGAATAATCCCGAATATTATGTATATGAATTTCGACATGACCTTTGTCCTGAGCTCGTTGCATAATAGATGCTGAAAAAGGACTATCCAGCAATTGGGGTAAAACGGTTAAAATATCAATTCTCATGGTGCAAAGATATTCAATTTAAGTCGCAAAAAGAGGAACAATAAAAAAGCCCGAATCGAGGGAAACGGGCTTTCTTGTTTATAGTTTGAACAGCTACAGTTTCGTAATTGTTCCTTTGTATTCAGTTGGTTCTCCAGGCAATGGATTTGAAAGGCGAACTTTCCAAATATATGCTTGACTGGAAGGGGCAAGTTGACCTGTTCTTTTGTCTATTCCATTCCATGGCTGCGATGCGTCTTCGGTTTGATACATGATACCACCATCTTTTGGATCCAAAATTAATAAGGTGAATTTTACATCTCGCTGAGTTAGTGCAAAAGGTATAAAAGTTTGATTACGTGGTTCCAACGAATTGGGATTGAATGCATTTACTGCAAGCAAATTATAATCTTCATCCACGTTTATTTTAGCTGTTTGACTAACTTGGCATCCTTCAGCTAGTGTTTTTACAGTTAGTGTGTAATTACCAGCCTTAAACGGATTGAAATCAAGTTCGTTTTTGGTACTACTTACTTCCTCGTTGTTTAACGTCCATTGAACTGAATTGGAAGCATCCGTGCTAGCTTTCAGAGTGGGTATTCCTTTTTCGTAACGGATTTCTGATTCAATTTCTAAGGTTGGTTTTGGACTGTTTTTAACTTCAAAAGAAGGTGTGTTTTCTGTTATTTTTTTTGTTTTATCAACTAAAAGGAATGTTCCTTGTTCTTTTGCTTCAAAATACAAGGATTTTTTAGCTTCAATGGTAGCAATCGGCTGAGATGCGTTTTGTTTGTAAATAGCTACAGCGAAATCATTGGTGTTCTCTAATAATTGACGTTCGCCCATACACATGTTTACCGCATTGATTAACTTGCTGTTGCCAATCGATTCGTCAATTTGATCGCTTGAAATAAGTTCGTTTATCCCTTTTTTACTTGATCTAGGTTCCAATGTTTCTTGTTCCATAACAGGTTCTTCAAGAATAATCTCTTGGTTTAGTATATCGGTTACTTCCTTGACTTCTGCATTTAATTCTGCTGTATTGTATGAGTTAGTTTGATTGAGTTGCGTTGTACTTGTTACCTCAGATGTAATTGATTTGTTTGCGTTCGAGGTTTGTGTCGCAACTGCTTCTTGTTTAGGTGTTGTGTTTTTGTTTTGGTTGACTTGATTCGAAGTAGGATTTTTAGTAGATGGCATTTCTGTCTTCTTACTCAATGTAAGTTCTGGACGACTTACTTCTTTTTGTTGAATAAAAAAGTAGGAGCTTACCGCAATTACCGTAATGGCAGCGCCACCCAAGAACCATTTGTACCAATTCGTAGGTTGTTGAACGGGCAATTTTGCATCCAATGCTTGCTTCATGCTGTCCCAAGCTGCCGAATCATAGGGCAATTCTTGGTTCTCAAGCAAGTTTTTCAACGTATGTTCTAGTTTATCTTTCATATTAAAAGTGCGAACTGTATTTCTTTTTCAATAATTTCTGCAAATTCATTTTTGCCTTTGCTAAATTGGATTTGGACGTTCCTTCGTTTATTCCTAGTAAATCTGCAATTTCTTTGTGCGAATAATTTTCAATTACGTACAAATTAAAAACAGTGCGGTAGGCAGGAGACAATTGTTGTATGGCTTCAACTGCCGCTTCTGCTTTGAGTTCAGTGAGTTCCCATTCTTCGGTATTCATCATCTCGTCAACAGCATCCTGCTTAAACATCCCATCATTATCAGATAGAAAAGGATTTCGTTTCGCTTTACGTATGGCATCAATAGCAGTGTTTGCTACCACCCTTCGAATCCATCCCTCAAGTGATCCTTTAAAATCAAATATTCCAATTTTGTCAAAGACCTTTATAAATCCTTCTTGAAGAACTTCTTGAGCCGAATCATGATCGCTCATGTATCGTTTGCAAACCGCTAACATTTTTCCG
>CAZTFG010000099.1:7142-8300 GCA_964612725.1 uncultured Lishizhenia sp.
ACAACTGTTCTTGTGCGCGACGATCATTTCTGATGCATCCTTCTACGATATGTCTGAGTTCCTCAATTTTCTCCAAGTTATCGGTTATTAAACGCAATGAAAAGTGTGTGGTTGCCTACCACGTATATTTTTCGTCAAAATAAGTGATATTTTCTGAAAAGTAGTAAATTCGTGCTATCTAATTTAAAAAATTACACTTAAATCAAACAACAATGAAAGTTACAGTAGTTGGAGCAGGAAACGTAGGTGCAACATGTGCAGATGTTTTAGCTCATCGCGAAATTGCGAATGAAATTGTCTTATTAGACATCAAAGAAGGATTTGCAGAAGGGAAAGCATTGGATATTTGGCAAACGTCACCTATCAATATGTATGATTCAAGAACAATTGGATCTACTAATGATTATTCAAAAACAGCAAATTCTGATGTAGTTGTTATTACTTCTGGTTTACCAAGAAAACCGGGAATGTCTCGTGACGACCTTATCGCGACCAATGCAGGTATCGTTAAGACCGTTACGGAAAACGTAATTAAACACTCTCCAGATGCTATTTTAATCATTGTTTCCAATCCATTGGATGTAATGACTTATTGCTCGTATTTAACAGCAAAAGTGGATTCTAAAAAAGTATTTGGTATGGCAGGTGTGTTAGATACAGCAAGATACCGCGCATTTTTGGCAACTGAATTAAATGTTTCTCCAAAAGATATTCAAGCAGTGTTGATGGGTGGGCATGGAGACACAATGGTTCCACTTCCTCGTTATACAACTGTAGCGGGAATTCCGGTTACTGAATTGATTGAAAAAGATAAATTGGATGCCATTATCGAAAGAGCCAAATTTGGTGGAGGTGAAATGGTTAAATTATTGGGTACATCTGCATGGTATGCACCAGGAGCGGCTGCTGCTCAAATGGTAGAGGCAGTTATCCGTGATCAAAAACGTATTTTCCCAGTTTGCGCTTGGTTACAAGGTGAATATGGACTGAAAGACATCTACTTAGGTGTACCGGTTGTGCTTGGTAAAAATGGAATCGAGCGCATCATTGAACTAGATTTGAATGATGATGAAAAAGCATTGTTAAACGAATCAGCTGATGCAGTGAAAGGGGTGATGGATGTGTTGGATGGAATGAATATTATGGCTTAATACCATT
>CAZTFG010000100.1:0-2213 GCA_964612725.1 uncultured Lishizhenia sp.
AACCAATCATATGAAAATAGAATTAAAAGAAATCACAGTTCATGATTTAGTGAACGGCTACAAAGACAATAACGACGATGGAGTGGTTGGGTATGGTGGAAAATTAGATATTCGTCCTCCCTATCAGCGTGAGTTTGTGTATGACCCAAAAGAACGCAATGCAGTTATGCACACGCTGCAAAAAGATTATCCGTTGAACGTAATGTATTGGGCAGTGCGAGAAGATGGTGATTTTGAAATTATTGACGGTCAGCAGCGCACCATTTCCATTTGCCAATATGTTACTAATGAGTATTTTATCAATGGATTAATTTTCGATAATTTACCCAGTGACAAACAAGAACAAATCTTGAACTACAAACTAATGGTGTATTTCTGTTCAGGTGAACCGAGCGAAAAACTGGCTTGGTTTGAAACCATCAATATTGCCGGAAAAGTTTTATCGGATCAAGAATTAAAAAATGCCGTTTATTCGGGATCTTGGGTGTCGGATGCCAAGCGTTATTTTTCTAAAAACAGCCGCCCTAAAATTGGAGATGAATACTTGACGGGTATTGCAAAACGGCAAGAATACCTTGAAACTGCAATTGATTGGTTATCCGAAGGCAAGATAAATGAATACATGTCTCGAAATCAGCACCAACCCAATGCCAATGAGTTATGGTTGTATTTTCAAAGTGTGATAAATTGGGTGAAGGTAACTTTTCCGAAATACCGAAAAGAAATGAAGGGAATTGAATGGGGAAAACTTTACAACAAATTCAAAAATGAAAAATACGATTCGAAATTGTTAGAAGATGAAATCACAACCTTGATGATGGATGAGGATGTTTCGAATAAAAAAGGAATTTACACGTTCATTTTAACAAGAAATGAAAAACATATAAATATTCGGGCATTCAGCGATAATCAAAAAAGAGAAGCCTACGAACGACAAAAAGGAGTTTGTGTAAAATGTCAAAAAACATTTGAAATCCACGAAATGGAAGCAGACCACATCACACCATGGCACGAAGGAGGAAAAACTTCAGCAGAAAATTGCCAAATGCTTTGTAAAAATGATAATCGGACAAAAAGCGGAAAATAGAAACTAAAACTCCTTGCCGATAAAATTGCACCTAAGGTGTATGCGTATGGTTTTTTAAAGGAGTGAGTCACCGAACTTCTTCCATATATGTTTTTCGGGAAATAATCACCTCCCTTAGTCCCTCCTTCCACCTGCCGGCGGACAGGCAAGGAGGGATAGTTTCTCCCCACGAGGGGAGATTAAGAGGGGTGACTTGTTTTGGTTTGCAACAACTCTTTTTGCTTCATCCCCCTGTATCCCCCTTCAAAGGGGGAAACATTTCTCCCCTCGAGGGGAGATCAAGAGGGGTGACCTAAATTCTTGTAAATCAAAATAAAATTCCGTATCTTAATGTTATGTATTCAAACAATCATTACAACAAAAACCTTAAAGAATTTGCGAGAGAATTACGAACGGAAACGGTTTCTAAAGCTGAAAAACACCTTTGGAAATCTGTACTTTCAAGAAAACAAACAGGTGAACGATTTTTAAGACAGAGGCCTATTGATAATTTTATAGTTGATTTTTTTGCCCCTGATCTTGGATTAATCATAGAAATTGATGGCTCGTCACATTTCAATAAAGCAGAGTACGATTTTTATCGTCAACAAAAATTAGAAAGTTTAGGGTATGTTTTTATACGATATTATGAAGGCGAAGTGCTACAAAATGTTGGGATGGTTAAAGAAAGAATTGATTATGCTATTTTTTGCCTGAGACAAGATAAAGACAACAGTTAGGTTCACCTACCTTATTCCATTTGTAAATTTCAGTAAATAATCACCTCCCTTAGTCCCTCCTTCCACCTGTAGACGCAAAGGCAAGTAGGGATAGTTTCTCCCCTCGAGGGGAGATTAAGAGGGGTGACTTGTTTTGGTTTGCAACAACTCTTTTTGCTTCATCCCCCTGTATCCCCCTTCAAAGGGGGAAACAAATCCAACTTCCTCCCTCGCTTATCCGCTGATAAAGGAAGAAGGGAGGATGGAGGAGTGTGACTGGTTTTGGTTTGTAACAACTTTTTTTGCTTCATCCCCCTGTATCCCCCTTCAAAAGGGGGAAACCATTTCTCCCCTCGAGGGGAGATTAAGAGGGGTGACTGGTTTTGGTTTGTAACAACTTTTTTTGCTTCATCCCCCTGTATCCCCCT
>CAZTFG010000100.1:2313-8224 GCA_964612725.1 uncultured Lishizhenia sp.
TGGTTTTGGTTTGTAACAACTTTTTTTGCTTCATCCCCCTGTATCCCCCTTCAAAGGGGGAAATAAAACACCCAAACAAAAAAAAGGCGAACCTCTCGATTCGCCAACCCTTAATGTTTGTTTTATCTAATTTCGGATGAAATTGCAGACATGCGCATTCGTATTGGTTTTGTAACATTCCAAACTATCCGTTGCTGGAATATAAATTAAATAAACTGGTGTGTTTTTTATGGAAGCGTAAAGTCTGCCATCGGCCACTTCATATTTAGCAACGATTTTCTTTTTCGGTTTGTCCATATTTATGATGATCAATGCGTCTGGATGCGAACTTGCCAATATTTTAATATGTAGAACAGCATTATTCATACTCGAAACCGGTGCTGTTGAGTGCCAGTTCCCTACATAATTAGTGGATTGTCCCACCACGTTTGAACTCACTAAAAATAAAAATGCTAAAAATGCCAATCCCAAAATCTTTCCATGTAACGTTTTCATAATTCCTTGTTTTAATTTCTTTCTACAAAACTAGGTAGGAAAAATGGGTGGTTACAAAATACCTACGCCTTCTATTTCAATTTACGTAAATCAAAATAGATAAGCATACGCGTTATCACGTATTCAACAATGAAATGCTGTTGATTGACTTAATAAAAAGCTATATTATTGAATTGATTTTCAACCTTCTCCCACCAAATTCCACCTCTTCACCCACGCGTTTACCTATCAGCTTTTGACCGATGGGCGCCTGTGGATTCAAAGCAAAAACGTTCGTGTCGCCTACCGTTACTTGTCCCAAACCAACCGAAAGAAAATACCATCCTTCACTGGTCTGCACCAAACTACCCATGCCCACTTGAATGTGCTCCTTAGACGGATTTATCTGGTGTAAAATGGATTTCATTTGAACAAATTCTTGCAATTGTTTGCTTAGCTTTTCTTGTTCCAATTGAGCCATGGCTCGCGCTGTTTCATGTTTATCTCCCGCTGAACTTTTAGTGTCATTTTCCATCGATTGATGCAATTCGTCCAACAACAGCGTTAATTCACCCATACGAGAAACTACTTTTTGAAGCGCACCTTGCAGAATATCCTGTTTTGTCATATCGGTCAAAATTAAACAAAGGAACGATAGAATAGGAGAAACTATCCTTGATTTCGAAACCAAACTTCAATCCATTCTACTTTTTTGGGTAATTTCGCACCCGATTCATGGAAACCAAAAAATTCTTCTCCTTATTTCGAGAATATGCTCGAATAGAAAAAACTGCTCAAGCCCTAGCGGACAAACAAGCGCGTGTGCATTGGAAAGGACTTGTTGGTTCATCTAGAAGCATTTGTGCAGCTGCGGTGGCAGATCAAGTACCTGGAAATCATATTTTTATTTTAACTGATAAAGAAGAGGCGGCCTATTTTTTAAATGACCTCGAAGGATTATTTCCAGAAAACAAACGAATTTTGTTCTATCCGGCATCGTATCGCGTTCCATACCAATTGGAAGAAACCGACAATGCCAATGTGGTAGCACGAGCTGAAGCACTGGAACGCATTAGCCAAGGGGCAAATACATGGATAGTAACCTACCCGCAGGCCCTTTTTGAAAAAATTCCAACCAAAAAGAAGCTGGTTGAAAATACCCTTAAAATTCAAAATGGAAGTACATATTCCATCGATTTTCTAAATGAATTATTGCTTGAATACCAGTTTGAACGCGTTGATTTTGTATATGAACCCGGTCAATTCTCCATTCGTGGTGGAATCGTAGATGTGTTTTCATATGCCAATGATTTCCCCTTTCGAATTGAGTTTTTTGGGGACGAGGTAGATTCTATTCGCACCTTTGATCCTGCCACACAACTTTCTGAAAAAAAACACGAGTATTTCTTTATTGTGCCCAATATTCAAGGCTCCATGATTCAAGAAGGAGTAGCATCCTTTTTAGAATTCATAGGTAACGAGGCCATTTTATGGTTTAGTCATGTGGAACAACTGGGCGATGTGCTGCAACGAGAATACGACAAAGCGGTTCAAATTCACAGCAAGTTAACGAGCACCGTAAATCACGCGATTCCGGCAGAATTATATTTGCACCCAACCGAAGCAAACAAAGAAATTGCGCAATTTCGAATTTTAGAATGGGGCGCACAAACCCACTTCAAGCCTTCAGAAAGCATTTCATTCGACTTTTTGCCGCAACCTAGTTTCAATAAGAATTTTGATTTACTGGCAACCGATTTTTTAGAACGTAGCAAATTGGGAAATACCAACCTAATTTTCTCCAATCAACCGAAACAAATTGAACGACTGCACCAAATATTTCAGGATGTAAACCAAGACGTAGCATTCACTTCCATGAATTTGGCGCTTCATGAGGGCTTTGTTGCTCCGGAACTCAAATTGGTTTGCTACACCGACCATCAAATTTTTGAACGGTACCATCGATTTAGGTTAAAAGAAGGATTTAGGCAAGCCAAACAAGCACTTACGTTAAAGGAAATATACAACCTTCAAAAAGGCGATTATGTCACACACATTGATCATGGTGTAGGACAATTCTCAGGACTGGAAACCATCGATGTAAATGGTAAACCACAAGAAGCGATTCGTTTGGTCTACAAAGACGGAGATGTGCTCTATGTGGGTATACACTCCCTACATCGTATTTCGAAGTTCACCGGAAAAGAAGGAACTGTTCCGAAAATGAATAAATTGGGCACTCAAGCTTGGGCTACCCTAAAAAATAAAACGAAGAAGAAAATCAAGGAACTAGCCTTTGATTTAATTCAATTATATGCCAAACGGAAAAGTCAGCCTGGCTTTGCATTTACTCCTGATACCTATTTACAAAATGAACTTGAGGTGTCTTTTATGTACGAAGACACACCGGATCAGGCAAAGGCAACAGCCGCCTTTAAACAAGATATGGAATCTGCAACACCCATGGATCGACTCGTGTGTGGGGATGTTGGTTTTGGAAAAACAGAAATAGCTATTCGCGCAGCATTTAAAGCTGTTGCAGACTCGAAACAAGTGGCTGTTTTGGTTCCTACCACCATTTTATCGATGCAGCATTTTCGCAGTTTCAAGGAACGATTAAAAGATTTTCCCTGTACCGTAGATTTCATCAATCGATTTAAATCAGCCAAACAAACCACCGAAACGTTGAAAAAAGTGGCCAATGGTGAAATTGATATTCTCATTGGAACACATGCCATTGCGGCTGATCGAGTGAAATTCAAAGACCTTGGGCTGATGATTATTGATGAAGAACAAAAATTTGGTGTTTCGGTCAAGGATAAACTCAAAACACTGCGAGCAACGGTCGATACCTTAACCCTAACAGCAACACCCATTCCGAGAACCCTTCAGTTTTCGTTGATGGGGGCACGAGATTTAAGTATTATCAATACGCCACCACCCAATCGGCAACCGGTGTTAACGGAAATAATCAGTTTTAATGAAGAAACCATTCGCGATGCTGTTTCCTATGAAGTAAGTCGAGGTGGTCAAGTATTTTTTGTCAATAATCGCTTGTCCAATATTAAAGAAATTGCCGGAATTATACAGCGATTATGCCCTGGGGTGCGCATTGGAATTGGACATGGGCAAATGGAAGGTACTGCCTTGGAAAAAGTGATGTTTGATTTCATAGAAGGGAACTACGATGTACTTATCGCTACGACAATTATTGAATCAGGTATCGATATTTCAAATGCCAATACCATCATCATCAACGATGCACACCAATTTGGATTGAGCGATTTGCACCAATTGAGGGGGCGCGTTGGAAGAAGCAATAAAAAAGCATTCTGTTACCTTATCTCTCCTAAGTTCAGTTTTCTAACTTCGGAAGCACGCAAACGATTAGAGGCCTTGGTTCAATTTTCTGATTTAGGTTCTGGATTCAATATCGCTATGAAAGATTTAGATATACGAGGTGCGGGGAATCTTCTTGGAGGAGAACAAAGTGGTTTTATATCAGAAATTGGCTTTGAGATGTATCAAAAAATCTTGAATGAAGCGATGCAAGAACTACGCGAACATGAATTCAAGGATTTATTCGATGAACGAGAAACGGATAGTTTCCATTCTTTTGTGAACGACTGTATCTTTGAAACAGATCAAGAAGTTCGAATTCCGGATGATTATGTGAATAATGTTGCAGAACGTTTGAGTTTGTATCAAGAACTTGATAATACAAAAACGGAAGCTGAATTAGATCAGTTTTCTACCCGATTAATTGACCGATTTGGTCCTTTACCGAGGGAAGTGAAAGAATTATTAATTTCTTTCCGTCTGCGCTGGCTTGCAGAAGAATTGGGCATGGAACGCATAGTGATAAAATCACAAAAATTGGTGGGCTATTTTATTGCTAATCCACAGTCTCCTTTTTACGAAACCGAAACCTTCATGCACTTGTTAACCACCATACAAAGTAATCCTAGCGGGTATCGATTGGCACAACAGAACGACAAGTTGCGATTAATTATCGAGCCAGTGGTACATATCAAAGATGCGATGGAAAAAATGAAATCTCTTAAAAAAACAAATTAGACCGCTCCGTCCCACCACTAATTGGCAGCAGACAACAAAGCAATGGCAGACAAGGCAGATATGAGTCCAAGTATTTTTTGCTTCGTCACGGATTCTTTAAAAACAACGAAGCCCAAAATTGCTGCTATCACCACAATGCTCACATTTACAATGGCCAACACAATAGAATCACTCCATCCGGTAGTGGAATAGGCCAGAATTAAAAAATAAATGGAAAAGAAGTTGGGAATTCCAAGGCAGATGCCCGCTAGCACATTTTTGAGCGAAAGTGTTGTTTTCTTTTTAGAAATAGCTATCGTCATCCAAATCAGACCAATTACACCGGCAATTCCAAAACCAATAGCGGAAAATAAGGCGGCACTTAACTGACTCAACAAATGATTTTGAACAAAATTCAAAACATAATCCAACAATCCACTTCCAAAAAACAAAACAAATAGGATCCAAATAGAAGTGTTTTTGGATGTATTCGATGATTCAAGTGAAACCAGTACAACGCCAATTACTGCAGCAGATATACCAAGGATTTTTAATACATTAAACTCTTCCGATACACTCAACCCAATACAAACCGCACTCACGGCCATACTCATCTTTACTGCCACTGAGGTGCGCGCCACCCCGTTTATCTGTGAACTTTTGCCCATCAATAAGAAAAGTGAAATAAATAATATCCCACACACAAAAGCTGCTATTAACCACGTCGGATCAATCCACGCTTTTTCGGTCCAAGTGTCACCATACAAGGTAAAACCACAAAGACAAGCTGTCACATAATTGAAAACGATTGCTTGAAAGGTGTCGATACCAAACTTTGGGAAAAGTTTAAAAAGAACAAAAATGAAACTGGAAAAGAGAATACACCCGATTAATGCGATCATTTTCTGTAGTAATAATAAATATTATCCTCTCCAAATGGTTGGGTATCGGTAGGCACTTTACTAATTACCGGTGCCTTAACTCCTTCTTCAAATTTCTTATTTCCTACAATAACGCGGGCTTCGTCCCATAGATTATCTACGATAAAATATTGTAAGGTTCTACTCCCTCCTTCCACGAAAACAGACTGAATTCCACGTTGATAAAGCTCATGTAAGATATTGGTGGTACTTGTTTCCGGAATTTTTACCCATTCTACGTTATTATTGATGTGGTTTTTTATTCGATTAAAAATAATGGTGGGAGCATCTTTAGAGAAGATATTCATGTCGTTTTTCAATTGCAATTGACTATCGATTACAATACGAGTTGGGTTTTTTCCATGAAACTCACGAACGGTTAACGAAGGATTATCGTGCATAATTGTATTCCTTCCTACCAAAATAGCTTGTTCTTGTGATCTCCATTTATGCACCAATGC
>CAZTFG010000101.1:0-8165 GCA_964612725.1 uncultured Lishizhenia sp.
GCACGAACAACGATATTAAAGTTCGAAATGGTGAATTTGGAACAGCACAGTTAACGGAAAAAACCGGAATTCTTGTCTGGAAACTTAACCTTCCTTTGGGTGGAAGTCAGAATCTACAATTTGGATACACCGTTGATTATCAGAAAGGATACACACTTTATTTAGAATAAGTATTATGAGTAAAATAGCATTTCCACTCTTAGCCTTCTTTTTTTGTTTTTCGATTATTGGACAAAAAGAAGTTGCCATTTCATCCGATTTATCAAAAGTCACCGTTTTCTTTTTGGGGGCTCAGGTTGAACATCAAGCGAACAAAAGTTTGAGTAAAGGAAAACAAGAACTCGTTTTTACCAAACTTACCGATTTTTTAGATGCGAATACGGTTCAAGTGAAGGCAACAGGTGATTTAACTATACTATCCGTTCGTACGAGAAAAAACTACGAAGATATCCGTATCTCCAACGATAAAATGAATGAATTAAACGCACAACGTAAAGTATTGGAAAAAAAAGAAAATGACTTGCGAAGTGAATTTGACATACTTACTTTGGACAAAGATTTAATCATGCGTAATCGTGAATTAAAGGGCTTGAATGAAGGAATTAAAATGACGGAATTAAAGGATGCTTTTACCTTCATGCATCAAAAATTGACAGAAATTACGGTGCGTCAAAGTGCCATCCGCGATGAGTTGGAAAAGGTAACCAAAGACCTAAATAAATTGGAGCAAGAAATTGTTTCTCAACGTAGTAAACCAGTCATCAACTATTCAGAAATCGTTGTAGAAGTTGATGTTGAAAAAGCAACAGACGCCTCTTTCACTTTTAACTACATAAGTCCAAATGCAAGCTGGAAACCCTATTATGACATGCGCAGCGAAGGCATTGGGAAACCGATCAAATTGGAGGCAAAAGCTTTGGTTTCGCAAAATACCGGAATAGAATGGAAAAATGTGGACATGGTATTATCCACCAACGATCCCTATCAAAACTCCAAAGAACCTGAATTGCAACCGTGGTATATCTATTATAATAATTACAGACAAGCAACCCAACAACGAACCAGGGTATTGCCTGAAATAGATTATTCTGGAGAGAAAGTAACAGGAGAAGTGATTGATGCATCGACCGGAGAGGCAATGCCGTTTACCAAAATATCTTTTCCTTCAAACCCAACAATTGGTGTTGTAACAGACGTGGATGGTAAATTCACGGTAACTGTTCCGAAAAATGAAAAATACCTCGTCGCATCCTTCGTTGGCTATGCGCCACAAACGGTTGCCATTCAATCTCCATATATCAAGTTTTTTATGAAATCAGATGAACTCGTATTGAGTTCAGGATGGGCAAATGGAGCCACAACTTACAATTGGGACTTTGACGGAAGAGCAGATAGCATAAGAGTAAATACGGGTGGAATTCCTGCCTCTTATGGTAAGCTAGATGGAGGGACTTTTAAGGTGAATGCCCAAGAAAAAAATCTTGAAACAATTCAAATTAGAGGAAGCCGAGGGAAAGATAACTATCTATTTATTGACGGGGAAAAGGTACAACAAAAAGCAAACTATGTCCAAGCTGAGGTAGTGAAAAAAGACCTGCGAGTAGAATACCGTATTCAATCTAAAATGACGATTCCGACAGATGGAATGGACCATAGAGTGCAAATAGACAATTTTGAACTGAAAGCAGATTATGAATACCATACGGCTCCTAAAATTGATCCGGCTGTATTTTTAGCCGCACAAGTAACGGGGTGGGAAAAATTGAATTTATTAAGTGGTGAATCCAATATATATTTTGATGGAACCTACATTGGAAAATCCTACATCGATATTAATTCAACCAAAGACACGCTATCTTTTTCGTTTGGTAAAGATTCAAAAATCAATATTGAACGAACAAAAGTGAAGGACAAAAGCAGTAATAAGGTACTAGGATCACGTCAAAAATACGATGCCACTTGGGAAATCAAAATTAGAAACAATGGCGGAGCGCTGATTCCTATTATTGTGAAAGACCAATTTCCAATCAGTACAAATAATGACATCAAGGTAAAACGGAATGAACTTGTGAATGGAGAATTGAACGAGGAAACCGGAATCATTACCTGGAAACTTACGTTGCCTGTTGGGAATTCTCAAATCTATCAATTTGGATATTCAGTTGATTACGAAAAAGGAAGGGTTTTGTATTTGGATTAAGAAAAGCTTAACTAAATCAATCACTAATTAATTTTTTATGTATTTTTCTTAAATAAGATATTTTTATTTAAGTTTTTTAGTATTTTTGTTAACTAAAAGCTATTTTAGTTAAGTAAAAATATCATGGATCAATTTCAAGCAGGAAAATACATTAGCCAAGGATATTATTCAAGTTTCGAGCCCGGAAAAATCAATCGTACGTGGAATGTGACTGACTTAGAATTAATCAACCTTCTCAGTAAGGCCGATCGATACATTGGCCGATTGGATATGTATTCCAATTACGTAAACATTGATTTGTTCATTCAAATGCACATAGCCAAGGAAGCCACCTTATCCTCAAAAATTGAAGGAACGCAAACCAATGTAGAAGAATCTTTTTTGCGTGAAGCAGAGGTGTCTAATGAAAAACGAAATGATTGGGAAGAAGTTCAAAACTACATCCAAGCAATGAATCAGGCCGTTGAAATGCTGAAAGAGTTACCATTCTCCTCAAGACTCATTCGAAAAACGCACAAAACGCTTTTAACCGGAGTTAGAGGAAACACCAAACAACCCGGTGAATTCAGAAAATCACAAAATTGGATTGGTGGTGCGACTTTAGCGGATGCCGTATTTGTTCCCCCCGTACATACTTCGATTGGCTCTCTGATGTCTGATTTGGAACATTTTGCCAACGATGAACATAATCATTTACCGGATTTACTGAAAATTGGAATTATTCATTATCAATTTGAAACCATTCACCCCTTTTTGGATGGAAACGGTCGCGTGGGAAGACTTTTAATTACCTTGTACTTGGTTAACAAAAACATTCTGAAACAGCCTGTTTTATACCTGTCTGATTTTTTTGAAAAACATCGAGTACTATATTATGATAACCTCATGCGCGCCCGTTTGAATAATGATTTGGTGCAATGGTTGAAGTTTTTTCTAGCTGGAATTATTGAAACGGCTCAACAAGGAGTGAATACCTTGGATGCCATTTTGAAATTGAAACAAGAAGTTGAAATTGAAATAAAAACATTAAAAGGCAGAGCAGATGACGCCTTGATCATTCTTAATTTCTTGTATACACACCCAATTATCGATGTAAATAAAGTAGAAGAATTGATTGGTAAATCTAATGTTACATCCTATAAATTAATCGCTGATTTAGAGAAAATGGGTATACTGGAGGAAATAACCAATTCTCAACGCAATCGAATTTTTGCTTTTCGAAAATATATTTATTTGTTTGATTGATTTTTACCTTGAAGTAATTCCTGTTCCAAATAGTTCGCTGTGTGGGAGGTATTTTTGAATTTCCTTACCAATTCTTCCGGAGTTCCCTTGGCAATGATTTCACCACCAAACTTACCTCCTTCCGGACCTAAATCAATAACATGATCAGCCACTTTGACCACATCCAAATTGTGTTCGATTACTAAAACCGTATTTCCTTCATCCACCAAACGTTGAAGTACATCCAATAACATTCGAATATCTTCAAAATGCAAGCCGGTCGACGGTTCATCCAATAAATAGATGGTTTTACCGGTGCTTTTCTTCGCTAGTTCAGCAGCCAATTTTATCCGTTGCGCTTCTCCACCGGATAAGGTCGTGGATGGTTGTCCTATGGTTATGTAGCCTAATCCTACGGAATAAAGCGTTTGTAAAACCCGATAAATTTTAGGAATGGACTCAAAGAATGGCACAGCTTCCTCAACGGTCATGTTTAAGACGTCTGAAATTGATTTTCCTTTAAACCGAACTTCAAGTGTTTCTCGATTGTATCGTTTTCCTTGACATGTATCACATTCCACATATACATCGGGCAGAAAATTCATTTCGATTTGTTTCAACCCTCCCCCATTGCACGTTTCACATTTTCCACCTGCCACATTAAACGAAAATCTACCGGGTTTATACCCTCTAATTTGAGCCTCTGGTAAGGATGCAAACAACGAACGAATTTCATCAAACACCTTGGTATATGTCGCCGGATTAGATCGAGGTGTTCTACCAATCGGACTTTGATCAATTTCAATTACTTTATCTATATGCTCTAGTCCGTGAACTGATTTGTATTCCAATGGTTTCTTTACACTATCATAGACATAATGCATGAGAATTGGCAATAACGTATTAGTAATCAATGAAGATTTACCACTTCCAGATACTCCTGTCACACATGTTAATGTTCCTAATGGAATGGAAACACTGACATTTTTTAGGCTATGGCCACACGCGCCTTTTAATTCAATAAAAGAACCCGTACCTTTTCTTCGTTTTTTCGGGATTTCGATGGATTTTTTCCCCCGCAGATACGCTGCTGTTGTTGAATTGGCATCATTTAAAAATTCTGGTTTAGCCACTTGAATGATTTTTCCACCATGTTTTCCGGCACCAGGCCCAATTTCAACAACCCAATCAGCAGATTCAATCATTTCCTTGTCATGTTCCACAACAATCACTGAATTACCCGTATCTCTTAATTTTTGAAGTGATCGAATCAATCTACTATTATCGCGCTGATGCAATCCAATGGAAGGTTCATCCAACACATACACCACATTCATGAGTTCGCTTCCGATTTGAGTTGCCAACCGAATTCGCTGTGCTTCGCCTCCTGACAAGCTTCTGGCGGATCGGTGCAAGGTTAGGTAATTCAGTCCAACATCTAACATGAACGAGAGTCTTGATCGAATTTCTTTCAAAATTTCTTCCGCAATTTGAAATTGAGCAGCCGAAAAATGACTTTCAACCGATTGAAACCAATGAGCCAATTCGCTCAAATCCATAGAGGCTAAATCACCAATATGTTTATTGCCAATCCGTATAAAATGTGCTTCTTTCCGCAAACGGGTTCCCATACATTCCGGACACAATTTTTTATTCATGAAACTCTGTGCCCACCGTTGAATGCCTGCTGTACTTTCTTCAGCATGACGAGACATAAAATTAATGATCCCTTCAAATTTAAATTGAGGACCCTTTCCACGATATTCCATATCCTCATTTCCATACAAAAGTATTTGAAGTACCTCTTCTGAAATGTCGTTTAATGGTGTATTTATCGAAAATTCATGGAATTGCAAAAAAGAATCAATTTTATCGAAAAACCACGATTTTTTATATTCGCCCAAAGGCGCAAGTGCCCCTTTTTTAACGGAAAGTGAAGTATTAGGAATAATTTTATCAATATCCGCTTCTGTAACTTCTCCTAGGCCACTGCATGTTGGACAAGCTCCGTAAGGTGAATTAAACGAAAATAAGTTGGGTTCAGGATCAGGATAACTAATTCCGCTTGTAGGACACATCAAACTGCGACTAAAATGACGCACTTCTTCTGTCTCAAAATCCATAATCATCATGGCTTTTCCTCCGTGTTTCATAGCTGTAACAACCGATTCATATAGCCTCTTACGGTCTTTGGAATCAATCAATAAACGATCTACCACCATTTCAATATCATGGATTTTGTAGCGATCTAACTTCATTCCTTTGGTAATCTCCTGAAGCACTCCATCGACGCGAACTTTGGTAAATCCTTGACGTTGAATTTGTTCGAACAATTCGCGGTAATGTCCTTTTCTTCCTTTTACTTTTGGAGCGAGGAAAATAACCTTTTTGCCATCATAAGACTCAATGATCAAATCAACAATTTGTTCATCGGAATACTTTACCATTTCCTCATTTGTTTCATACGAAAATGCCGTGCCTGCACGAGCATAAAGCAAGCGTAGAAAATCATAAATTTCAGTAATTGTTCCAACTGTGGAACGAGGTGATCGAGAAACGGTTTTTTGTTCAATAGCGATTACTGGACTCAAGCCATCAATTTTATCAACATCTGGTCGCTCCAATCCGCCTAAAAATTGTCTTGCATATGCAGAAAAGGTATCTAAATAACGTCGTTGACCTTCGGCAAAAATAGTGTCAAAAGCTAGCGAAGACTTGCCGCTTCCGCTTAATCCTGTAAAAACTACTAATTGATTACGAGGAATTGAAACATCTATATTCTGAAGGTTATGTTCGCGAGCACCAAATACTTCAATTCGTTCCTCATCGTTTACTTCGACGTTTTCATTTGTATGCAGCATATGGTTTTAATTTCTCGTTCTTCGCAGGAAGCAAAATGGTATATCTATTTAAATTATTCGTCAATTGATTTTTTAAAATCCAAGGATTTAATTTTACTAATATTTTGTAGTTAATACCTTTCTGAATTGCCCACTGAGCCAAATCCATAATAGGGTACGAAACCAAAACACTTTCCGTATTAAAAGGTTTATAATATTCTATTTTTTTAGAATCAAAACCATAACTCTCCGGCTTTTCCATGATCAGTTTAATCGCAATCAATCGCAAAACATACCGCGCTGTTTCACTGTTCATATCCATATCGAAATAATTCGTTACTCCTTGCCACTTTAAATCTGATTTGATTCCTCCAATTCCTCTGTTATAGGCAGCTGTGGCTAATATCCAAGAACCAACAGAGTCTTTTGCTGTTTTCAAAAAGCTGCATGCTGCCAAGGTAGATTTTTCTAAATTATAACGCTCATCCACCTCATCATCAATGATTAAGCTATATTGTTTACCGGTTTCTGGCATAAATTGCCAATACCCTTTGGCGCCAGCAGGAGAAGTTACATTTGACAGATTACTTTCAATAATGGGTAAGTACTTAAAATCGGTAGGTATGTTTTGCTGTTTTAGTATGGATTCAATCACTGGAAAATAACGAGCAGCTCGTTTCATGTTTAATATTGTTTGACTGTGGAAATAGGCATTTGCCATGATTTCTCTATCCAGGCGCTCCCGAATATCTTCATCTTCCAAGGATATTTTTTCACCAAATAAAACAATAGACGATGGAATGGGTGGTAAATTCTGCTTTACGGTTTGAACTGTTGGTTTACTCTCAGTTTGCTTGCTCTGACAAGAAGACAAAACTAAAATAAGATAAAGGGGGAGGATAAATTTCATCATTAATTCATTTCAATTGCGCCAATATCAGGTGGATTATTACGCGGATTACCTAAAATATCAGTAATTACAGAAGTAGTAAAACCATTTCCATTCAATGAGGAATTTGCCGGAAAAGTAAAATCATACAAGGATAGATCTGTAAAAAGCGGGTTGTTATTCCAAACTATGGATTGATAGAATGCATCTGTTTGGACCGTTTCTGCTTTTATTAAGCAATTTTTGAAATCAAAATTTAGGGTAACGCCCGCCATTTGTATGGTATCCATTGCCAATTCGGTAGAAAGATTTCCTGAAACCACACAATTGTATAACACTCCTTCATTAATAGAACCAACATTCGTTGTTGCCGTCTGGTAATTGGTGAAAAAATTACTAATACCAACCGCAGGATTTTGCGATGCCCCATAACCAAGAAGGTCACAATGATTGAAATTAAAATCGCCTCCCTCCAACACCAATAAGGCATGCGTACCATTTTTAGAAATAATGCAATTTTCTGCTTTCATCTTGGCTCCAGAGTAAATAAAAACCCCGTACCTAGCTTGATTTTGAATAATTGTGTTGGTCATAGTTAATGTATACCCCGTATTAGTAGGATCCTTTGAATATAGATGTACCCCAGATGTACCATTTTTTAAAATCGCATAATCTATGGTAGATGGACGAGCCTCCTGAAAATAAATTCCATAATATTGACCTGATACATCTTGATAATCTTGTTCCAATCGATCTCCCTGAAAAACCACTTCATTTCCAATAGCACCTTGAATATTTAACGTTGATTTATATACATAGAAAACGGAATTTTTATGCAAATAAACTTGGGTGCCTGCAGGAATAGTGAGCGTTTTGGCAGAATCTACAATTGCCGCTCCGTAAATCACATGAGGTTTATCATTTGGCCAAGTACCTTCATTTAAATCTAGTATTCCGGCCTGAAAATTGGAATAATGAAAATAAGCATCTTGTCCCCAAACGGCTAATTTGA